>DATCDL010000282.1:0-10296 GCA_036510715.1 Acidobacteriaceae bacterium | reverse complement strand
GGCTGCCGCTTCTCATCTGATGAATCGCCAACCACCAGCCGCGAAAGCCCGGTGACTTCGTCGATCTCTTCGTTGAGCGTGACACCCTCCTGCAGGTCCTTGAACTGAACCGTGCCGGCGATCTCCGTCAGAATCGAGAACGTGTAAGGATCCCACTCGCCGATCACATCGCCGAGCTTGACCTCCTGCCCATCCTCAACCTTCAGCTTCGCGCCGTAGACGATTGCGTACCGCTCCTTCTCGCGACCCTTCGCATCGATGATGGCGATTGAGCCGTTGCGATTGAACGCCACCAGCCCGCCTTCCTTCGACCGAACCGTAACGAGATTGATGAAGTGGATCTTTCCAGCATTCTTGGCTTCGAGGTGCGAAGCATCCTGCACACGCGACGCTGTTCCGCCGATGTGGAAGGTACGCATCGTGAGCTGTGTTCCAGGCTCGCCGATGGACTGCGCCGCGATCACGCCGACAGCCTCGCCCATCTCAACCATCTTGCCCGAGCCGAGGTTACGGCCATAGCAAAGGATGCAGCAACCACGCTTGCTCTCGCACGTGAGCACGGAACGAATCTTCACTCGCTCGATCCCCGCTGCCTGAACCGCGGACGCCTTGTCTTCGTCGATCTCGTCATTGATCTCGACGATCACCTTGCCCTCGAAGTCCTTCAACTTCTCAAGCGATACGCGCCCAATAATGCGGTCGCGCAACGGCTCAATCGTCTCTCCGGCTTCGATGATCGGCGTTACATAAATGCCTTCAACCGTGCCGCAATCCAGCTCGGAGATGATGACGTCCTGCGCCACATCGACCAGCCGGCGCGTCAGGTAACCCGAGTCCGCAGTCTTCAACGCCGTATCCGCCAGCCCCTTACGAGCACCGTGCGTCGAGATGAAGTACTGCAGCACCGTGAGACCTTCGCGGAAGTTCGCCGTGATCGGTGTCTCGATGATTTCGCCAGAAGGCTTTGCCATCAAACCACGCATCCCGGACAGCTGACGAATCTGCTGCTTCGATCCACGAGCACCAGAATCGGCCATGATGTAAATCGGGTTCATGGCTCCTTCCTTGTCCGCGCGCTTCATGTTGTTGAACATGTCATCGGCAACGCGCTCGGTAACTCCAGACCACATTTGCGTGACCTTGTTCGAACGCTCCAGATTTGTGATCGATCCGTCCAGATACTGCTGCTGCATCGCGATCACCTGCTTCTCAGCCTCATGCACCACGGTGTACTTCGAATCCGGAATGACCATGTCATCCAGCCCGACCGAGAGGCCAGACTTCGTCGCGTAATGGAAGCCCAGTTCCTTGATCTTGTCGAGAGCCTTCACCGTTACCTCGAGCCCAAGATTCAGATAAAGGTAGTTGATCAGCTGACCAATTCCCTTCTTCTTCATCAAGCCATTGACGAACGGCATGCCCTCAGGCAGCGCATCGTTCAGAATCGCGCGACCAACGGTCGTGTTGATGAACTGCTTGTTGAACTCAACACCCTCGGTGTGCAGGATGTCCTGATCGTCATACGCAACGGTCATATCGAGCACAGTGCCCGTGTAGCGCAGACGGATAGGTGACAACGTCTCGACCTGCTTGGCCTCGAGCGCCATCAGCACTTCTTCGATGTTCGCGAACACGCGCCCTTCACCCTTCGCGCCAACCTTCGCCTTGGTCAGGTAGTACAGACCAAGCACGAGATCCTGCGTGGGCACCGTGATCGGCTGTCCGCTCGCGGGCGAGAGAATGTTGTGCGACGCCAGCATCAGCACCGAAGCTTCGATCTGCGCCTCAGGCGACAGCGGAATGTGCACTGCCATCTGATCGCCATCGAAATCCGCGTTGAACGCCGTGCAGACCAGCGGATGAATCTTGATGGCCTTGCCTTCGACGAGCACCGGCTCAAACGCCTGGATACCCAGCCGATGTAGCGTCGGCGCGCGGTTCAACAACACCGGATGGTCCTTGATGACCTCTTCCAGGATGTCCCACACAATCGGATCCTGCTGCTCAACCATCTCCTTCGCCTGCTTGATGGTCGTGCAATGGCCCGTCTGTTCGAGACGGTGATAGATAAACGGCTTGAACAACTCAAGCGCCATCTTCTTCGGCAAGCCGCACTGGTGCAACTTCAGTTCGGGTCCAACCACGATCACCGAACGTCCCGAATAATCCACGCGCTTGCCGAGCAAATTCTGACGGAAGCGACCCTGCTTGCCCTTCAACGTATCCGAAAGCGACTTCAGCGGACGATTGTTCGCACCGCGAAGCACGCGGCCACGGCGGCCGTTATCGAACAACGCGTCGACAGCCTCCTGCAGCATGCGCTTTTCATTGCGCACGATGACCTCAGGAGCATGCAGGTCCATCAGCTTCTTCAAGCGGTTGTTGCGGTTGATCACGCGACGATACAGATCATTCAAATCCGACGTCGCAAAACGTCCACCATCCAGCGGCACCAACGGCCGGAGCTCAGGCGGGATCACCGGGATCACGTCGAGAATCATCCACTGCGGCTTGTTGTCCGAGCGGCGGAACGCCTCAACAACCTTCAGACGCTTCGCATACTTCAGCTTCTTCTGCAGCGACGTCTCGGTCTTCATGCGTTCGCGCATCTCGATCGCGAGCTCGTTCACCTCAACGCGCTTCAGCAATTCCTTGATCGCCTCTGCGCCCATCATGGCCTTGAAGCCAGACGGACGATACTGCTGATCGAGCTCGCGGAAGCGATTCTCGTCCTTGATGACCTCGCGCTCCTTCACGGGCGCGTCGCCTGGATCGACGACAACATAGCTCTCGAAGTACAGCACCGCCTCGAGTTCGCGCAGCGAAATATCGAGCAGGTGACCAATGCGCGACGGCAGGCCCTTGAAGAACCAGACGTGCGAGCATGGCGATGCCAGCTCAATATGGCCAAGGCGTTCGCGCCGAACCTTCGACAGTGTGACTTCGACGCCGCACTTGTCGCAGATCACGCCGCGGTGCTTCATGCGCTTGTACTTACCGCACAAACATTCCCAATCGGTGATCGGTCCAAAGATGCGCGCGCAGAAAAGCCCGTCGCGTTCAGGCTTGAACGTGCGGTAGTTGATCGTCTCCGGCTTGGTGACCTCACCATGCGACCACGAGCGGATCTTCTCGGGCGAGGCAAGCTGAATCTTAATCGAGTCAAAGTCCGTGATTGGACCGGTTGCTTCAAAGGGGCTGGAGCGGAACATGTTTTTCTCTCCGTATGCAGTGCTTAGCTCGATACCAACTTTTTGCTTCGCTCTTACACTTCAAGAGCTTCCGTTGCGAGCTTCGCTGCTGTCTATGTAGCCTGAAAGCGGCTTCTTGTTCTTTCGCAATGAACCCGATCTTCCGGCCTCACCACGTCTATCTTTGGTCTTCGCCTCTGCTGTCAGCTCCTGCCGTTACACAAGCTCGGAGCTGACAACAGTCGCGAACAAATCAAGTACCTAGTCCGCGACAGCAAGCTCAGGCAGCGGCACAA
Source organism: Acidobacteriaceae bacterium (assembly GCA_036510715.1). Taxonomy (GTDB): domain Bacteria; phylum Acidobacteriota; class Terriglobia; order Terriglobales; family Acidobacteriaceae; genus Granulicella. Next base: position 6,809 of record DATCDL010000282.1, on the reverse strand, counting down.
CCTCTTCCGCCACGGCTGGCTTCTTGACCAGTTCGACATCGAGGCAAAGCGACTGCAACTCGCGGATAAGAACGTTGAACGACTCGGGCACGCCCGGCTCGATCGCAGCCTCTCCCTTGACGATGGCCTCGTAGATCTTCGTACGGCCATAAACGTCATCGGACTTCGCGGTCAACAGCTCCTGCAGGATGTAAGCGGCGCCATAAGCCTCAAGCGCCCACACTTCCATCTCACCAAACCGCTGTCCGCCGAACTGCGCCTTACCACCCAGCGGCTGCTGCGTGATCAACGAGTACGGTCCGATCGAGCGTGCGTGAATCTTGTCATCGACAAGATGCGACAGCTTGAGCATGTAGATGTATCCGACCGTAACCGGCTGCTCAAACGACTCGCCTGTCATGCCATCAAACATCTCGCTCTTGCCCGAGCTCGGAAGTCCGGCCGCTGCCAGCAGCGCCTTGATCTCCGACTCCTTCGCGCCATCAAACACCGCCGTTCCGAACCAGATGCCGCGCCGCATTCCAGCCGCAACACGCATCGTCTGCTCGTCATCCAGCACCAGCAACTGATTCAATGCAGCCGTATTCTTGAAGGCTTCCTTGAAGATCTCCTTCACTTCGCTTGCCTTCTCGTGGTTGGCAGCAAGTGCAGCGATCTTCGCGCCGAGCTCATGTGCAGCCCAGCCAAGATGCGTTTCGAGAATCTGACCGACGTTCATACGCGATGGCACGCCGAGCGGATTCAACACGATCTCCACCGGCGTTCCATCCGGCAGATACGGCATGTCTTCTTCCGGAAGGATGCGTGCGATCACGCCCTTGTTACCGTGGCGTCCGGCCATCTTGTCGCCGACCGACAGCTTGCGCTTCATCGCGATGTACACCTTCACCATCTTGATGACGCCAGGCGAAAGTTCATCGCCCTTCTGCATCTTGCCGATCTTCTCGTTCGTGATCTTGCGCAACACATCGATCTGCCGAGACGTCATCTCCTCGATCTCGTCGATCTGCTCGTTCACGCGAGGGTCCTTGTCAGCATAGCGAATACGCTTCAAGTTACGCGTCGAGATCAGCTCGATGATGTCGCGGGTAAGAATGTCACCCTTGGTCAGCAGCTTCTTGTTCGTGCGCTCGTCGTGCAGGTCAGCCAGCACTTCCTTCGCGCCAAGAATGTTCTCAAGCCGCTTCAAGCGCTCGTCGGTGAGAATACGAATCTCATCCGCCAGATTCCGCTCCAGCTTCTCGATCATCTCCTGCTCGATCTGCAGCGCGCGCTGGTCCTTTTCCTGACCCTTGCGGCTGAAGATGCGAACATCCACAACCGTGCCTTCGATACCTGGAGGGCACGTCAGCGAAGCATCACGAACGTCGCCAGCCTTCTCTCCGAAGATGGCGCGAAGCAACTTCTCTTCAGGCGTCAACTGCGTCTCGCCCTTCGGCGTTACCTTGCCGACAAGGATGTCGTTGTGCCCGATCTTCGCGCCAATCCGAATGATCCCCGACTCGTCCAGGTCACGCAGCGCGTGCTCTGAAACGTTCGGAATATCCCGCGTGATCTCTTCCGGTCCAAGCTTCGTGTCACGCGCTTCAATCTCGAACTCCTCGATATGAATCGAGGTGTAGTAGTCCTCGCGGACCAGCTTCTCCGAGATCAGAATTGCGTCCTCAAAGTTGTACCCGCGCCACGGCATGAAGGCCACCAGCACGTTACGTCCGAGACCAAGCTCGCCCTGCTCCGTGCATGGCCCATCCGCAATCACCTGTCCCTTGACCACGCGATCGCCCTTGCGAACAATCGGCTTCTGGTTGATGCAGGTGTTCTGGTTGGAGCGCTTGAACTTCGTCAGCTGATAAATATCCGAACCCACCTCACGCGACAGCTGCGTAGGATGATGCTCGCCTTCGACGCGCACAATAATGCGCTCCGAGTCGACCGAGTCCACAAGCCCGTTACGCTTTGCAAGGATCACGGCACCAGAGTCGCGCGCCGTAACACCTTCCATACCCGTACCGACAAACGGAGCCTCAGCCACAAGCAATGGCACCGACTGCCGCTGCATGTTCGCACCCATCAGCGCGCGATTCGCATCGTCATGCTCGAGGAACGGAACCAGCGACGCGGCAACCGACACCAGCTGCTTCGGGCTCACGTCGACGTAATCGACCTCACCCTTCGGCACCAGCACAAAGTTACCAGCCTTACGAGCATTGACCAGGTCCTCAACGATCTTCAGCTCTGCATCGAGTTCGATGTTCGCCTGTGCGATCGTGTGTCGGTCCTCTTCCCAGGCCGAAAGATAGAAGCTGAACGGCTCAAGATCCATCGTGCGTTTGCCGGCCTTCTTCAGCTCCTTGTTCTGCTTCACCGAATCCGAAATCTCAAGGAAGTCGCCCTGGCGCAGACCGGACTCGCCGGCATTCGTCACTGCAACATAGTCCAGAACGACGCCGTCCTTCACCTTGCGATACGGACTCTCAATGAAGCCGTACTCATTGATGCGAGCAAAGCACGACAGCGACGAGATCAGTCCAATGTTCGGACCTTCCGGCGTCTCGATCGGGCAGATGCGGCCATAGTGAGTCGGATGAACGTCGCGCACTTCGAAGCCAGCGCGCTCACGCGACAGACCCCCAGGTCCAAGGGCGGAAAGCCTCCGCTTGTGCGTAATCTCCGACAGAGGATTCGTCTGATCCATGAACTGCGACAACTGCGAAGATCCAAAGAACTCGCGGATCGCTGCCATCACCGGCTTCGCGTTGATCAGGTCATGCGGCATTGCCGTCGACATCTCCTGATACACGCTCATCTTCTCCTTGATCGCGCGCTCCATGCGGACCAGCCCAATGCGGAACTGGTTCTCCATCAGCTCGCCGACCGCACGCACGCGGCGGTTGCCAAGGTGATCGATGTCGTCGACGTTGCCGATATTCTTGCGCAGCTTCAGCAGGTAGCGAATCGTTCCGTAGAAGTCCTCGGACGTCAGGGTGCGCTTGTCCAGCCCACTCGGATCCTGGTTCTCATACAACTTAATGTTGAACTTCAAACGGCCAACGCGCGAGAAGTCGTACTTGCGCGGATCGAAGAACATGCCCTCGAACAGCGCAGTCGCCGTATCCAGTGTCGGTGGGTCGCCCGGGCGCAGCTTGCGGTAAATCTCGATCAACGCCTCTTCAGGCTTGCGCACGGAATCGCGGCGCAGCGTGTTCGAGATGATGTTGCCCACATCGTCGCGCTCCGGGAAGAAGACCTGGAACGTCGTCACGCCGGACTGCAGAATCTTGTGCAGCTTGTCCGCCGTCAACTCAGCATTGGCCTCATACAACAGCTCGCCCGTACCCATATCGATCACGTCGGCGGCAATCATCGCGCCGTCGAACTCGCTGGGCTCCACCTCAACCGTCGCCGTACCCGCAGCGCGCAGCGCCTTCAGCACAGAAGCCGAGATCTTGCGGCCAGCCGCAACAATCTCGTCCTTCTTCGTACCGTGAATCGCCACAGCCGAGCGCGTGCCCGTCAGGTTCGACGTCGTGCCCTCAGGCGTAACCGCCCAGAACAACTTGCCGTCCTTCAACGTGATCGTGTCGACCGTGTAGAACGTCTTGAGAATCTCTTCGTCCGTCCGCAAGCCAAGCGCGCGCAGGAAGATCGTTCCCAGGAACTTGCGCTTGCGATCGATGCGAACATACAGCGTGTTCTTCTGGTCGTACTCAAACTCCACCCAGCTGCCACGGTACGGAATAATCTTGCCCAGGAAATAGGTGCGATTGTTCGCCGTCTCAAAAAAGACGCCTGGCGAACGATGCAACTGCGAAACGATAACGCGCTCCGTACCATTGACGATGAACGTGCCGTTCGCCGACATCAGCGGAATATCGCCGAAGAAGACTTCCTGTTCCTTCATGTCGCGGAGGCTCTTCACTCCGGTCTCGGGGTCCTTGTCGTAAATCTTCAGCCGGATCGTCACCTTCAGCGGAGCAGAGTATGTCATGCCGCGCTCTTCGCACTCGGCCTGGTCATACTTCAGCTGCAGACCCACCGGGTCGCCGCACTTGGTGCAGAAATCAGGCGTGTTCTTGTTGTACGTACCGCAAAACTTACACAGCACATCGCCAGGATGGAACGGGTCGGTGATGACCATGTGTCCGCAGCTTGTACAGGCGCTGCGAAGATGGTTCAGGCCCTTCAGATAGCCGCACTTGCACTCCCAGTTTCCGATCGAATAATCGACAAACTCCAACTCCGACACATTACGGAAGTCGGTGATCGGAAAAACCGAAGTAAAGACCGACTGCAGACCATTGTCCTCACGCTCCTGCGGAAGCTTGTCCATCTGGAGGAAACGCTCATAGCTGCGGCGCTGCACCTCGATCAGGTTTGGGATCTGGATGCTCGTGGGGATCTTGGAAAAGTCGAGACGGCTGCGGATTGGCCGCATTGCGATGTTGCTATCACGATTGTTCGGATTCGACATGCTCTCTCCTGTTGCTTGACTAGACTCGAGGCCCTCTAAAGTTCGCCCGCTTGGGGCGTTCAGCTTCAGAAGGGAGGAGAAACCGCTGTGCGCGGCACCCCTCGTTGGACTCTCTGTGCGCCTGTTCCGGTGCCGCCGCTCCTCGCAGAGATAGCACCTGAAGCGCATACTACAAACCCCGGCGAAGCATTCTGCGGGGTGGAAACTTGGATCGTGCCGCCACCTCATTTGCACACGGTGGACTCTGCTACAAAGGCCCTACATAACGTCATACGCCGCAATCTACCGCAGCTTTTTCCCCGAAAACCGTCCCGAAACGCGCTATTGCTCGCCCGAAGCCGCGAAAGCGCCCTGCGGGACAACCTGCCCGGAGAGCGCGCATACGCTATTCGTAAGTGTTTTGAAACCGAAACGAGGTATAGTCGCCGCCCTTTGATGCCCCGGCTGATCTGGTCGGAACTTCAACAGTTTGCCGCTTGTCGCACGTTTGCACCCTGCGGACCCGCCGCTCGAACCACAAGGTGGCCGGCTCCATAACCTGCTTCGCATTGCCAGGATGAACCGGAAAGTACTATTAACTGCTAGGCTTTCGAGAACCCGCAAACAGACGCTGCACCGAGGCAGACCTGCGGTAGTCTCCCATTGGAGAGAATACCGCAAATCTGCCTCGGCCGCAACTTAGAGGATTTCCACAGGCCTAGACCCGGACTTTTCCCCACAAACTGCTTAGAGTCGTCCCGATTACTTGATTTCGACAGTCGCAACGCCATCAAACTTCTTCGCGATGGCTGCTGCGTCTTCCTTCGAAATGTTCTCCTTCAACGGCTTGGGAGCTCCGTCGACCAGGTCCTTGGCTTCCTTCAAGCCAAGAGCGGTGACTTCGCGTACGGCCTTGATGGTGTTGATCTTGTTCGCGCCGGCATCCTTCAGGATGACCGTGAACTCGGTCTTCTCTTCAACCGGTGCCGCAGCAGCAGCGCCGCCGCCCGCAGGTGCAGCCGCAACCGCTGCCGCTGCCGAAACGCCGAGGCGCTCCTCAAGCTTCTTCACCAACTCCGACGCCTCAAGCAAGCTAAGGCTAACGATCTGATCTTCCAACTGCTGAATGTCCGCCATGTTCTCTCTCCGTAGTGCTTCTAAATTTTTCTAAACCGCTGATTTGATTCTCCCAAAGCCCTGTTCCGCTTTAGGCTGCCGCACCTTCGAAGAGTTTCCGTTGCGCCCAGACTGCGCACCCTCCGAACATTGCGACGAAACTTGATTACCCTTCAACCGGATCGGTCGAAGCCGCTTCTCCGGCCTGCGACGCCGTTCCATTCTCCGGCTGAGCCGCGCCCGAAGGCTGCTCTGAATCCGTAGAAGGTGCCGCTGCCGACTCCTCGACATGTGCCACTGCAACTTCTGCAACAGGAGCTTCCGCCACTGCCTCAACCGCCGGAGCCTCTGCCTTTTCCTCGACCGCAGCCGCAACCGGAGCGCCGAACTTGCCCTGCTCTGCCGCCATATTCACGACAACAGCCAGGTTGCGTCCGGTAGCGTTGATGACCGTAGCCAAACGCTGTGCAGGCGACTGAATCAGGAACAGCAGCTTCGAGAACAGCTCCTTCTTGCCTGGCAGCTTCGCCAGCGAATCAATCTCCTGCACCGTGATGACCTTGCCATCCACGATCCCGAGCTTGAACGTAAACTCCGCGTTGTCCTTCACCCAGGTCGAAAGCGCCTTCGCCAGCGCCACCGGATCGCCCGAAGTATAAGCAACCGAGCTCACACCCTTCAGACCCTGCAACGCCGCCTCAACCTTCGTGCCCTCGGCCGACTTCGCCGCCAGCTTGTTCTTGACGACGTGATAGCTGCCGCCCGCCGCGCGAATTACCTTGCGCAGCTCAAAGTCCTTCGAGGCCGTCAGCCCCTTGAACGTTCCAATGATCGCCGTAGTCGAGCTCTCAAGCTCGCTCGCCAGCATCGCTACTTTTGCGTTCTTCTTCGCTTTGGTCAATGCCATATAAAACTTAGCCTCTAGCTTCTAGCTCTTAGCTTCTAGCTCAATCTGTATCGCTCGAGAGCCTTACCCTCAAGCCGAAATCTTCTCAACCCAGTCAGTCCTTAGCTAGTAGCTAGAAGCTACTACCTAGAAGCTGCTTCTACGCCTTCGTCGCCACATCAGCAACAGCAGCCTCAAGCTCAATGCCCGGGCCCATCGTGGAGCTCAGAATGATGCGCTTGACGTACTTACCCTTCGCCGCCGAAGGCTTTGCCTTCATCACCGAATTGATTACCGTCAACGCATTCGCCTCGAGCTTGTCCGCGCTAAACGAAAGCTTGCCAACCGGAACATGCA
>DATCDL010000281.1:0-13724 GCA_036510715.1 Acidobacteriaceae bacterium | reverse complement strand
TTGTACCGGATGTGCGAGGAGTGTTCTGCTATGCGAGCAAGCAATGATGCAATCGGCTCCGGATTTAACTCCGATCTCGAACTTCGTCTCAATGAGCTCAGCGATCGGCGCCAGCAAATTATCCGCCCTGTACTCGAGTCTCCCCGAGAGTTTGTGCTACTCAATGTACGTGACATGGCTACGCGTCTTGCCGCAGCTCCCGCCACCATCGTGCGCATCGTTCAGGGGCTGGGCTTCCCCAGCCACAAAGCCTTCCAGCGCTATCTCCACGAGCTTTCCGTCACGAGCGCCACCATCCTGGACAGCATGCAGTCGGTCGGCGTCGCACAGACACCGAAAGTCCTCCGAGGCTCCCGAAAACAAATTCATGAAAACCTGCAGTTCGTTATTGACCAGGTTGATCTCCACCAGGTGCTCAACATCGCGGTCCGCATCCATGAGGCCAAGCGCACCCTGCTGCTTGGCGGCGACATGGCTTCGTGCCTGGTGGAGTATATGGAGTACCACCTCACCATTGCCGGTCTCCCGGTCTCTGCCGCTGTTAATCCCGGTCGTGCCTCGCATCTCGTGCGTTCGTCCCGCGAAGAGGATGTCATCATCGGCATCAGCTTCCGTCGCGGCCTGAGGATGACGATTGAAGGCATTCAAAGAGGGCGAGAGAAGGGCGCTTACTGCATCGGTATCACCGACTCCTTGCTCTCGCCGCTCGCGCGCTTCTCAAACGAACTGGTCATTGTCCCCATCAATAGTCTGTCTTTCGCCGCCAGTTACGTTGCCCCAATTGCGCTCATCGATCTGATTACCGCCGCCGTCGGTAACCTGCGCCGCAAGCAGGTCGTCGATCGACTGAAAGAGGCCGACCAGGAGCAGAGGCACGGCTATCGCTGGTACCAGGCCGAATCATAGCCACGCATCTGAGTGTGCGAACCAGATCCCCGGTGCGCAAGGAATGGACTCGAAGCTGCGACGTCGGGACCTTCACTTGCAACACATGGAGGCAACATCCGAGTCCAGGCACAGGCAGCCGACCCAATATTTCCGAAAGGTGAACTCTCCACTGCAAAAACCATACCGGGAACATCTAGCTCAAAGAGCTAAGTGTCGGCTCCTTGTCCAATTTGATAGAGCGTAGCTCCATCCGGGCTGAAGACGGTCGATCTGCACTGCTCAACATAGTAGTTTCCGAGGTACTCCGGAAGCGGTCCAATCAATTGCGAGGAGCCGTTGTAAAGCTTGTTGTCGTTGCCCACAAACAGGGAACCGTCGCTATTGACTGCCACTACCGCGGATCCCTGGCCAAGCAGTGGAAGGTTGGTGACAGTTTTCGTCGCGACGTCTTAGACAGGGTTTGTGTAGCCGGAGGCGTAGCCCAAGCTGTACGCTTTGCTGCCGTCGCCACTCCTGAAGCTGATATTGCTCATACCCACCAGGGGAGAGATCTGATTGGTAGATGGGGTCCATATCACGTTGTTGTAAATTCCCGAACCCGCCAAGGGAGACGTGCTCAACATGAGCGTGCCGTCTGAAAGCGCCAGCAGGATATTGTCTTCCCAACTGGCTCCCACTATCTGGGGAAGCAGGTAACGGATGAGCGCAAAGGTGGTCGTGTTCAACGCAAAAACCTGGCGCGAGTCGGTGCCAATCCATACTGATGAACAGAACGGGCGCCGCTGTGGACGACAAGGCATACGGTGCGGAGCTCAATTGCGCACCGTACGTTTGCGTTGCGACCACGGAAAGATTTCCGGGAGCAGGGGAAATCCGAGCGGCAGCCCGCCGACTACGGCTGTGGTGTTCGAGAAGGAGCCCTGCAGAAGGACTCCGTTCACGAACGCCTGCGTCCCGTAGAGATTTGTTCCCGTAACCTGCACCGGGATGAGCGGGCATGCACCAGGGTGAGTCGACGGAACCGATAAGGTGACCCCTGTAATCGTGGGGGTAGGCTGGTCTGTAATGGTCAGTGCGAGCGCCTTTGTTATACCGCCTCCGGGCACCGGATCCGAGATTCGGAGGAATGAATGGGACCTCGAAAATATGAGGTGTGCTGGTACCGTCCACGGTGGATCCCGGCGACCAGGTCTCCTTCGGATGGAGAAGGAGACCCAGGCCCCGGGTTCAGCTGTGAGCAGCCGGTTAGCAGCCACAGTCTTTGAACTCGATCTCGACCGTCACTTTCTTGACGCAAACCGATTCGATTTCGCCAGTTGGAAGCGCCAAGCAGTCGATCAGCTTGCCGGCGATCTCGGTGCAGTGGCCCGTGGGACCACCGGAGGGCAGCACTTCGACCGGTGGATTCTTCAGGTTGGGATCGAGCCGGTACGTGATTCCGCCGAAGACATAGCCGTCGATCGACGCTTTGACGACAATCCCGCTGAGATTGCCGGCTGCAGTCACATCGGCTGGCGAGAAGTCGGCTCCAGCTTTGAGGCCGATGTGCAGTTCGCGGCTCCCTCGTGGAGGCAAGGTGAAGGTACCCCCGCCCGGGTTGTGAAAGACAACCTGCCAGCCGCGCTGCGCGAGAAATGACGGCAGCGTAGCTGCGACGTCGACGCGGACCTCGTGGGAATACGGATTGTTGATCCAGAACGTTCGATTGACGAACGAGCCGAGGAGGCCGGTCAGTCCTCCGCCGCCCGCTACTGGAGCTACGTTGCGCTGGCCGATATTGTTGTCAAATCGCGCCAGTTGTTCGTCGGGCGTGGGTCCGGTCGCGCAAGGAAGGGCGCCAGCGAGATCGATGTTGCTGAGGTCGCCATCGGCGCTGACGCTCATCAGCATGCACTCGTGGCCGATTTCGCTTGGGGTCCACTCGAAGGGTCCGACGGTCATCTGCGCGCCGGATGCCAGCGAGCCGGAAACGTTGATCGAGGCCGTGGTCATGGTTTGCCAGTTGTCAGGCCACACCAGACCTGCCGACGGGCGGCAATGGTAACCGCTGACGACGATGTTGTTCGCTGTCTGCGTGCCCCGGTTCTTGATGATCACGTAGCCGTAGTTGGGTACGTTGACGATGGGAGTCTGATGGGTTGTGCCGCCATCCGAAGCGAGCCGGTTCCAGATGTCCGTGTTTTCCCAGAAGACTTGCTGGTAGGGATATTGTCCGCCTCTGCCATCGTCGACGTATACATCCACGTCTGGCGGCGCACCGGGCGTCGTCACAGGCGTGGGAGCACCCGAAGGTTGAAAGAGCCCCTGCTGCTCAAAGCCCCACCGGATTACCTTGTGCGCTGTTCCACCGGGGACGCCCTGAAAGCTGCTGGTACCGGTATCGCTGTTTTCGAGGGCTGTCTCCCACGGCACCGGCGTTGGGGTTGGAAGGATGGGGCTCGGTCCAAGCGATGCGATGCTCTTCATGAGCAGGAAGACGACCCTTTGCGCCGCGGCTGTTTTCACATTCGCATCCGCGTCATCGCCGCCGAGCGAGCGGTAGATGCGGAAGTGCGTGGTCGAGAGGATCTGCTCGCTGCTGTAGCCGCCGACGTCGTTGACTCCTCCCCATGCCCAACCTGATGCCAGGTCACGATCATGCCTGCGATCATTCACGATCGGCACCCACGGAAACGTCTGGAAACGGTCGGGTGCCTGAGAGTTCGGATCGCTGAGAACGGCGGCGATGCTGTCTCCAGCGCTGTGAGCGAAGCCGAAGTTCGGCGATTGCACGCGATTCCAGAGCAGATTGTGGCAGAACTCGTGCATGACAACGCGAAAATCCGCGGCCATCCCCGGGGTGGTCGCGCAGGAATCGACGGTGCCGAAACCGAAATGGCCGGTGCCGGTGCCGGCGGCATTCCCCGCGCAGTAGGCGTTAACCTGGCCGTAGCCGTAATCCGCCTGATCGGCAGGCACCGGAAAGGTCGTGCCGGAATGATAGGTGGGGACGTCGAACCCGAATTGCTCCATCAGCCCATACAGAAAATCGATGTGATAGTACGCATTGGTGGAGGCAAAGGTGTTGCCGCTGGCAACGCCCGTAAAGTCTCCCGGAGGAGCGGAGACGCTCGGCGGTGCGATAGTAGGCGGGTTCAGGTCCTCAAGTTGGACGAACTGGCCGGTGAGCGTCTGCGGGTTGGCAGACGTTAGCCGGCTGAGAGTGAGGGTAGATGCCAGCAGATCGAGGGTCGCGTCACCGGCGCACGCGGTCTTCGTGGTGTCGCCGGTCAGGCTGATGGGGTCCTGTGTAAAGACGTTCGCAAACGCTCCAGCGATGAAGGCGCGCAGATAGAGAGGCGAGCCGGAATCGACATCCAGGAAGACCCGCCAGTTCAGGCCTTTGCCTTCCCCTTGGTCGGGCGGCAGAGTAAAGAGCACCTCGGTGACCGCATAGTGGGTTCCCGCTTTGATCGCAGGCGGCACGGCAGGCAAGGACAGCACAGGCGGGCCGCCGTGCAGCAGAGACTGCGTCCGCTTCGCTTCCTTTTGACGGGCCGATTGCGTGCTTTCCGGATCGTAGCGATTGCCCGGATCGTATTGATAGACGCGCAGCCGCTTCCCGTTAACAACAATCTTCCGGTCTCTCAAGCCGAGCAACTTGGACAAGACCGATTCATTGATGTTGCGGGGAAGGTATTTCGGCGCTTTCGAAGGCTCATGGAAGATCGGATTGATGTGAAGCGTGCTGCGCGAGCTGGTCACCCGCTGCGGTCCGCCGAGGATCGAAACGCCCATCCCAGCTTCCCAGATTGGCAGGCTCCAGCGCGTTTGCGAATAGGCCACCAGGGTGGTTTCGAGCAACGTGTTCTGGCTCCCGAACCGCAATTCGAGCCCGTCCGTGGAGAGGGTTTCGCCCACGGCCTCGTCCAGGGTGGAGAGCAGTACGCTCTCGATCGAGTAGACCGAAGCCACGTCCTCCAGGTAGTTGCGCGACAGAGTGCGCGGGTTAGCGATGGCCAGACCGGCGGCAAGGAACGGCTGCTGCAGATGGCTGAGTTGACGAACGACGCCGCTGCTGTCCCGCGTCACGGAGACGTTGGGGGTGATTTGGAAAGCCATGGCACCTTCTCCTTTATCCTGATGTCTTTCGAGTGCGCTTACGCAGAGAACCGGCGATGCCGTCTCCACTTGCCTGCATACTCGGGATAGTGCAAGTCAAGGACAAAGCGTTACAGCCACGCGGAATATTTCATCAACGGCGGGTGTAGATCTGGAAAGGGGCCCAGTAGTATGGCAGGACAAATCTAGTGTCTGAATGTAGCAGTGCAAGTTTGGCGCTTCGGAGTGCGACCTCAGGAGGTTGGCCGTCTTCAATTCCCTGGTAGAGCGTGTTCATCAGGCGTGGTGACGAGTCGTCGCTCACTTCCCATAAGGCGCCAATGACACTGTGCGCCCCCGCACGCAGAAACGCCCACGAGAGTCCGACCAGACCCTCGCCAGCATAGGTGCGCGTCCCGCTGGCGGAGCAGGCTGCAATGGTGACCAGGCGCGCGTCAATGGGGTGCCTCATAATGTCGCGAGCATAAAGCTTGAAGGAGTCCGCGCCTGTGCCGTTGCCAGAGAGAATGATGGCAGAATCCAGGGGGTCGGTGCGGCTGGATGTCGCGTGGGAGACAAAATGGATGTAGGAATATTTGGCTGGGTTGCTGGAAAGGTAGGCTTCGGGAGTGGCTTGCTTTCCGGTGAAGACAGCCGCCTGGTCCCGGTCAAAGTGCGATAGAATGCTCTTCATCTCGAAACCGAACAGGGGCAGGCTGGGAAAGTCGTTGCTTGGAGAGATGGGGTTGCCCACCAGAAGGAGGCTCCGCGCGCGGTTCGGAGACGGAGTGGCCGAGGCAAGCATGGCCAGAGATGGTGCTGAAAGAATCGTGGCGTCGTCGATCCAGTAATGCAAGTCCGATCTCCGGTCTTGATTGCGGGCGGCCTGCGGCCCGGGTCCAGGAGCGAGCAGGGCTTCGAAGTTCAACTGGTTCAGCGCGCCGTCGGCCAGGATGATGACCGGCCGATCCGGGCGGATGAGGCTCAGGGCTGGAGTAACCAACAACTGGAAGAGCGTTCGCCCGTCGTCATTGCCACGCTGCAACGGGTCCTGAAGATTGAGAACAGCATTTCGGTAGCGCTGAATGCGGGCGGTGAGGTCTTCCTGTGGCGGCAAAGGAAACAACGCAATCTTCCCTGGCGTAATGGCCCAAAGGTATGACTGTTCCTCGCCCAGCCAGTAGAACAACAGCGTTGCTCCAGTCTGTTGTGCGATCTGGCGCGGATTCAGAGTTTCCCGCGGGAAGGAGGTTTTGCCCGCAGCCACTCCCAGGCCCTGCATCAACGTCCGTGCACGGCTTCGGTCCGCTACAGCCAGAGCTTCATCGTTCCTGCGTTGCTCGACCAGCAAGCGAATGTAGTCGTCGTTTATACGCGAGACTTTGGCAACAAACGGCAGCTTGGACTCGTCGCTTTTCAATTGCGCGCGGGCCGATTCGAATTCCTTCAGCACAGTCTTGTACATCATCTCAGCAGCCTTGGCGTCGCCTTGCGATTGATAGAGCCGCGCCAACTGCTGACCAGCGCCCAGACGCGTGGTGGTTGGGTTGTCGGGGTCGTCGTAAACGGCTTGGAATAACGACTCCGCCTCGCGTGCCTGCTGCGGGCCGGTCTGCGAATCCTGACTGTGCGCGGCCGCCAGCATTCCCTTCGTCAGCTGGACGTTTGCGCTTAGGCGATGGGCACCGGCCAGTTCCATGGGCGTGACCAGATCGACGTAAACGCTGGCTTTGCCGGTCTCTCCGGTATCGACCGATACCTGCGCCAGATCTTCGAGAGCGTGTTCGACGTCTTCCTTACTGTTGATTTGTTTGGCGAGATTGAGGGCGCGCCGATAGGACTCCCTCGCGCGAGGTAAGTCACCGGAATCTCGATAGGCGTATCCGGCAGTGCTGATCCAACCGAGTTGGCTGCTGACATTTCCGAGCGCTTGTGCGCTCTTCTCCGCCTTGAGAAACTGCTCCAGAGCCCTCTCGTTGTCTCCCAACCGCAGGTAAGCAAATCCAAGGTTTCCTACCGCTTTCTGCGCCGTGTTCTCATCCCCCAACTCGGTTGCAGATCGATAGGCGATGTTCGACCAGTCGACGGATTCGTCGAAATGATCGGCCTGCATGGCCAGCCAACCCAGATTCGCCGACGCGCCTGCCTCGAGGAAGCGGTCGTGATGGGTTTGGGCAAAAGCGAGTGTCTCAAGAAAAGATTGGCGTGACTCGGAGAGTGTTCCGTCCTGGCCGGCAAGGATGCCGTGTGCCCTCAGCACTTCGCCGCAGGTCGCATACGCGGCACTTCGGCAGAGGGCGTCGGGATCCACCAGTCTCTGATGAGCGCGAAGAAATTGCTGCTGCTTGGTGAGCGCGATAGCCTCGATGGCCCCCTTCAGGATCATTCCCGCAGGGTCACTGGAACCAGGTTGGTAAGGAGCGAGTAGATCCAGGGTGTCCGGATACATGCCACGGTAAAGCAGAGATTCCGCCTCCAGAAGTCGAAATCTATCCGCCCAGCTGGGGTCCGATGTTCTGAACTGGCTGAACCCGATCTCCGCCATTTGCTGGCTCTCTTCGAGATGGCCGCGCTGGAAGAGCTGTGTGGCCTGGTCATACCTCGCCTGCGCACTGATCGGCCCCGTGTCCCTGAGAGGAGTCAACACGAGCAGCGCAAGGGCGCACACCAACCAGACGTGCCCTCTATGACCGTCGGTTCCGAACCAGTTTTGAATGTCGGGCAGGCCCCGGAACGGCAAGCGCGTGGGACGGTCCTTCAACAGAATTGCGCTCGCTATGGCACCGTTTGGCCGTTGGTCGAGGTACCTCCAACCACGCCCTTCCCCTCGATGGCGCAGCCAAGATGCAGATCGATCATGGTCAGAGTCACCGTCGTTTTGCGGAGAGTCAGGTGTTTCTCCTGGACTTCCTTGTACTCGACTTTCACATTGCCCAGGCTGATCCATCCGAAGTTGGGGATATGGAACCAATGGCCAAAGCAGGGACCAGGGAAGTCGCATTGCGCGCTTTTCACCAACGAGCATTCGACCTCCTCCCGGGAACCGAGAGACGCGGACAAATGATTGTATCGTTCCCGTTTGTCGGCTGGAAGACCGTCGCTCCCGAGGATGCGATTGTACTGGTCGGAGATGTCTTTCTTGAGGCGCTCGTCGAACCCGTAGGGCTTGTCATCAGCGGGTTTAGGCCCGAGAATCCCGAGATTGAGCTCCAGATGGACCGGGTGACCGGCAATGCGCAGGTTTTCGAACCGCGTGCCCAGGAAAGAGATCTTCGGCACATGGCCATGGAGTGGGTGTTCGGTGATGATCTGGCCGACGATGCGGTCGGCGGTCAGCACTTCGAGCACATTGAGGACCTCGACGACGACCGTGCTCAAGGTGGACCATCCCTCCCCGGGCTTGTTGCTCCGGTTGCCGGCGACCTGGGTGTATCCGGAGCGAACCGAGATGACCTCTCCCAGCCGGAAATCATCCACGCGACGGGAGAAGTAGCCCCCCTCTGCAGCCAGGGACGTATGAGCCTGACGGCCGATCTCTTGTTGAAACGGGAGCACGAGGTGGCCAGTGATTACTGTTGCTTCCGCGTTGTATTGGTGTGTTCTTTCTGCTGTCTGCTCGATATTTATAGCCACTGTCTCTCCAGTCGACTCAGCAATCCAGATCGGTTCCAGAAGATACGCTATTCGCTTAAGTGAAGATCGAATACTTGACTTTCGACTTCGGTCCGTTCCCCATTGAGGCCAATGCCCGTGGCCGAAACGCGGTACGTGCCATTCTGAAGCCTGGCGCACGGAATCGCAAGCGATATCCGTTGGTCGCTGTTCTTGAGATCATCTGGAACGGTGATGGCCCCGGTCCAGGCGAGTTTCCCTTGAGGATCATACAAGTCAAACGAATAGGAGGCGTAATTTGCCGCACGCGAGTCACGGTAAAAGTCGAATGGCAGCGCAAACCCATGGCTGCGATCGGCGTCGATGACAAGGTGATCCGCGCCTCGAGTGGCACCGTGCATTGGGATTGAGAACAGCAGGTGCGGCTGGGCGACCGTAGCGCGCAACGCGGGGAAGGTGACAAGGTTCTGATAGCCAAACACCAGCAGCAACGCAGCGAAGGCTGGCGCGGCAATGGCGGGACGCAGCCAGGAGAACCAACTGCTCCAGTCTTTGCGCGGCTTGCGGCTTCCTGCCGACGGTGCCGCAGGCAAAGACGCGGTCAGATTCGGCAACTGGGCTTTGGCCTCATTTACAAATGCGGCTCCGGTGCGAAGATCGAGCGCGCACTCGGGGCAGTCGAAGACATGCTCCTCAAATGCCTCGCGCTCGTCGGGCGTCAGCTCTCTCAGAAGGTACCGTTCCACGGCCATCTGTTTTACCGCTTCGCTATGATCCATCGACTCAGTCCCCATATTGCCAAATCTTTGCCCAACTTATCCATAGTGGATTCTGCGGTCCACACGTTTCACAACTTTTCACGCGCTCGCTCCCAGAGGCGACCGATCTCCGATCCTCCTCACGTATTCCGCCCTGAATTCCTGCTTGGCCCGGTGGAGCAGCACACGAAGATAATCGCGATCCACGCCCATCTCCCTGCAGACTTCGTCGCGGTCGCGCTCTTCGAGAAAAACAGCCTTCAGCAGGGACCGGTCGCGCGGCGGCAAATCGAGAAGAATCTCCTGCACCTTTTTGCTGATTTGCCTGCTGGAGGCTATGTCCAGAGCATCCGCGCCCAGCGCGGGCAACTCGGGCCGGCCTTCGTCATCCAACGACTCTTTGCCGCGGGAGGAGCGGTACTGCTCAAAAAGCACATGATTGCAAACGGTGTTGACGAAGGCTCCAAGCCGCTCCGGCTGACGCAAACCACCGTCCCGGCGCAGGACAGCGAAGACCCGTGCGAAGGTCTCCTGACGCGCGTCTTCCACCGCCTGCGGAGACCGTAGTCGCGAGCGCAGTTTTATCAGGAGCAGGTCTGAGAAATAGCCAACGAAGTGCGCCTGCGTCGAAGGGTCTCCTGCGCAGAGACTCTCCAGGTAGCTTGCATCGAAGGACTGGAATTGCAATGCCGTCTCCGCAAATCTGAGTGGTGAGGAGTATAGCATCGGCGAGAGTTTGGCAACGTGAATTCCACGCGGCCTGACCGGGCCCGTGCCACCGCGCCGCGCTGCGGAGCCGTCACGAAGAGGCGCAAAAGGCGACGGCATGCTCACAGCGACAACCTGAAATCTCGGCTGGCAAGCAGAGCCCGCGCATCTCGCGGATCGACCGCTTGGACCGGCTTCACGGACGAAAATTGATATACCGTCCCGGTAGCAGTTCCGCGCACGTGCATCGGAGCCCGACCGGAGTACAGAAGGTTGAGGGTGGAACTCGGCGAGCCTGCATTGACTTTCATCGCGCTTCGCTTTTGACCACAGCACATGATAGTTCTCCTCCAAAGATTTCCGTCTCCGTGTGGGTAAGGTGGCGCGTTGGTTGGAACTTCTGCGTCGCCTTCTCAAGCAGGCAGGCTGCTCCTGAGAGAGCCTGCCAATGGACTAGAAGGCCCACCCAGCCGCTGCTCAGCCAGATGGCGAAGGGGAGCGAGACCCACAGGCTCAAACAATAGAAGCAATCCATCAGACGGCCAAAGATGCTGGAGCCAAGCCAAGCGCGCAGGTGCAAGATCAGATCCCAGGGCCCATCCTCTTCGGCCAGCAGGTGCGTGACCCGCCAGACTGCAAGTGCGCAAAGCACAAAGCTCCAAATTGGATTGCTCTGGTTCATCTCAATCTCAGTTCATGCCTTAAGGGCTCAGGCGGGGCCCGCTCCGGGGAGCGGGCTCCGCCTGCTTCTGGGAGAAGGTCGAGGGCTCGTTTAGTTGCCGCCTTGCAGGCAGAAACCGGTCGAAGCGGAATTCCAGTTGTAGGTCAACCCGTTGTCGACATTGGTGCGATCGTGAACATACAGGGTGAACGAGTAACCGCAGTCCTGCATGCCGGTAGTGTCGATGGTGACGGTTTGGTTCGTGACGCCGGGATCGCCGATCGCGCCGCCCAGGTAAACTGAGCTGCCCGAGGCCGGGTTGGCAACGGCACCATTTGCGGGGATCGTCGGCAGAATCTGGAAGTAGTAGACTCCGAAATCTGTCGCCGTTGCCGTGAATGTGCCGGTGATCGTATCGCCAGGCGAGAACTCGCCGCACTCTCCAAGGATTGTTAGATCAGCCGTGGGTTCCTGATTGTTGATCAGAATCGTGACCACGCTGCTAGGCGTGTCGTGGGCCGGAACACCGTCGGTGCTCAGGTCCATACGCAGATCGTAGGCTACACCGGTGTCGGCCGAGGTTGAGTAATACACGTTCAGCAGTTGATCCTGGATGAATTGGTTTGCCGACAAGACCGGGTAGGCATAGTAGCCGTTCGGGCCGTTGGCGTGGATGGTCACGTCGGTGGTCGTGTGGGCCAGCAGGTCGACTATCGTCAACGGTATGCCCTGCGGCTCGTTGATGATGGGAACAAAAGCGGACGATCCGTGTGGTGCAATCATGATGCGATACAGCAATCCCGGACCGGGGTTTGATATGCCTCCGGAGATATTGATCGATCCTCCGAAGGGAGCGTCCGCATAAAACACGTTGGTGGTTACAGTGTTGGCACTCGTGATGCGTCCATTGCCACCGATCTTCGAGACGCTGATATCGCCGACTGCGGAGATCATTGGCTGTTGTTGACCTGTACCAATCGACGGCCCGGGAGGAATCAGAATCAGCCCATCCAGGCTGTTTCCCCACACCACGAGGGCGTTTGGGTTGGTGGTCGAAGGCGGCGTGTTCCAGGAGAGCACCGCATGCACCTTCACCACGTTCGCACCCTCCTGGCAGGGCTTCGCATGAGAGAGAAGATTGACAGGCAGGAATACGTTGTAGTCCAGGCCGCCCGCTGGAATGGCGCTGAAGTCATGTACCTTCACCGAGGTTGTTCCAACGTACTGCAGTCCCGAGCCCCAGTCGACCCAGAACGCCGCATACTCCGTGCTGCCGCTCGAGCACGGACCGCCGGAGAAACCGACGCTCTGCTTGATGGTTAGAATGCCAGTCAGTTGGCTTGTGCCTGGATTCAGACCAATGCATTTCAGCTGCTCATAGGCGGTGTCTCCGTTCGTCTTCAGCACGGAGCCAATCAGTCCGGACAGATCGATATCGGAGATGCCGGCAAACGACTTGGCCGGGCCCGCCTGCGGAACTGGAGCCTTGATGGCTGCAGCCACGGCAGGAGCCAGATAACGATGGAGCGGGACGGAGGTGTCGGCGTACAGTTGATGCAATTCAGCGGGAGTAAGGATCTGCGGCACGGCAGCCTCAAGACTCTGACCCGGATCAATCGCCTGCTTGAATTCCTCCGGCAGTGTGAGCTTTGCTGCGTCGAGAAACACCGGGAAGGGAATGAGTTTGTAGCCGTCAACTTGAATCTGCGCATCCAGCGTATCGCCCCACACCGGAACCCATGCCGGAGTGTTTGCAGGCGGTGGAGAATTCCACGAGAGAATGGCGCGGACGAGCGGAAGGTTCTGCTCGAAGCAGAAATCCTCTTTGGGGGTGATGTTCAAAGTAACCGCAAAATCCAGCGGCTTCGGTCCCGGCACGTCGAAGACGTTGACGGCTGCCAAGCCCTGATCCATCCAGGTGCCTCCGCCGTCGTAGGAGAGATAGAACCGCACATACTCGTAGGATCCCGCTCCGCAGATGCCGCCGTCGTAGCCGCCGTCCAACTTTATGTTGATGGTGGCGCGCAGTTGATCAAACTGCGGGTTATAGCCAACGCAGCCCAGAGCCTCGTAAGCCGTGTCACCCTGGATATCCAGGACCGGCTTGAAGGTGCTTTCGACCAGATTGCCGAAATAGTTTGGATTGGCTAGAAGCAGCGCGTGAAAGTTGCCGCGGGCCAGTTCGGGTGAGAGCTTGACAAGGGAATTGGATCCTTTTGCCGCAAGATTCGCCGAGGGCGAGGTTTTTTCATTCGGGGTAGTCATCAATATTCCTTTCACCAGTCCAATTTCGCTTGCGGCGTGCGCTCTGCGAGACACCGACGTGTGTGGCACGCGGGAAGGAGAGGTTGTCGCACGAACAATAGTGACGGGGGGTTCGCAATCGTTTCAGCGTTTTTTTAAAAGCTTGAAATGATGAGGCGGGGAAGACGGCGTTGGGGGCAATTTCATCCCATTCGGAGTCGTCTATTGGTGAGCTTGGTCAAATGCGGAAACTTGAGGCAGTTCGCTTGCTAATTGCTAAAGCACGAGAGCGAGCGATGCAAAGTAATTTTAAGTCTCCAGTGAGTCCCCAGAAACAAGCGAGTCCTAGGAAACCAGCATAAACACTGGCTCTGGACGTAATATCACCTTCTGCATCGGTAAGCGATTTGTAACGCATTTATTATCAGGCACAAGTTCCACTTGCCCTCAGGTATCCCGGTGATTTTGCATCGGGTGGAGCGTTAGCCGTTGAATCCGCCAGCGCGCGGGGATTCCCCCAATTCCCGGCTTCTCCATGGACTGCATTGCTGCGAGGATATGCCGCTCAGCGCCAGCGAGGAGAAAGCGCTACGTAACGGGAGACGCTGATAGCTCCGGGAGCTTCGTTAGAGCAAGGAATTGCGCGATATTAAGCTGGCGCAGCCTCTACTGTGGCAGTGCTGAACTGTCTTGAAGTACACGCCTGTTTGGGGGTCGCCAGGCTGATCGTGATGAAAGGCGAATGCTGCGTCAGAACCCATATCTATGCTTCG
>DATCDL010000280.1:0-2931 GCA_036510715.1 Acidobacteriaceae bacterium | reverse complement strand
CGGCGTTCTGAGATTGGAATGATTGACTGATCAGAAAACGATGGTGCTGGGTCTAGGAGCCTCAATGAATTTCGAATCCAACCTCTTCCCTTTTGCCATTCGTATTCGTCAGCAAGACGATTTGCGTATGGTCGTCACTCTTCCATCGCGCTTGATAGAAACCAGGCTGGAGGAGTGAGCACTTGCTCCATCGCCATTTGGCCTCGCACGTCAAATTTGAGTGCGGCATTGGCTTGTCAATGGACGCTTCGATTTGCACCTGTCCCTGATTCAGGGGAATCGGCGGATACTGCGTACAATCCACGCTCGTTCGCTCGTTGTATAACGTCCGAATGTCGCAATGGGTTCGTGCAGGCAATTCTCCGGCGGGAAAGCGAAGTGCGACCGCTCCATAAATATGCACAAGGAGAGGGTAGTCTCGCTGAGCTGCATCTATCGCAAATATCCCTGCGAATGTGGGCAAAGACTCTATCGGATCGCCCACTGGTGGCGGGTTCTTCGGGTCAATCGTCACATCGAGATATCTCAAATGGGAGTTGCCGTCCGAATCATATGCGAGAACCTCGAGTATTTCGCGGTTGTGTAGCCATCTAGCCCGGTGAAGGCCTATAGGCATATCCAGACAAGGATTCTGCCCAAAACGAGTATTCTCTGACCAACACCCAAACTGCCAATGGCTCTCTCGTTCTGGGTTCACATTGAATTGACTTAGCGTTCCACGAAAGAACCCGAAAATGGGCGGAGCCGCGCCCATTTAACTGGCTTGAGAAAGGCGCCTGGGGTTGCTGGCTTCCGGGTTAACGATAGTTGAACTCGTGATTTCGAGAATGATAGGGAACTGCTTTTCGAGAAAGCTTTTGTCATCGGATTGCTGCGCAATAAGGTACATTGGGCGAGCAAGGCACAATAGCGCAAACAGCATGATTCTCGGAGGGGCGAGCATACGGTAGTATCGCGCTAAATCGCTCATCATAGCCATCATTTCGGGAACTTGATTTGATCCGTCTCGGCTAGTTCACAGCTACTTCGAGCGCTCCGGCGTATAGAATTCATTTTATTTGAATATTATACGAAATGCGCTATTCTTGAGTTGTGCTGAGGCCCCTAGACATCGTCGTGCTGCTCAAACTCTCTCTGATCGAGGGGGATCGGCCTCCGTATCTCCAACTGGCGAACGAGCTGCATCTGTACCCATCGGAGGTCTATGCGGCCATCAAACGGGCGCGGGCTTCGCACTTGGTGCAGGGGCCGGAACTCAAGGACCGGCTCAACCGGTCGGCGTTGCTGGAATTCCTGCTGCACGGCATTCGATATGCCTTCCCAGCCGAACGCGGAGCCATGACGCGGGGAGTTCCCACACGGTACGCGGCTTCGCCGCTGAAACAGCACCTGGAACAGGGGAAGGAGCCGCCGCCGGTGTGGCCGTATGCGGAAGGCTCGGTGCGCGGATACAGCTATGCACCGCTGCACAAGAATGTGCCGAAGGCAGCGCTCGCCGACCCGCATCTGTATGAGTTGCTGGTGCTGGTAGACGCTCTGCGCGACGGCAAGGCGCGGGAGCGCGAGATTGCGGTAAAGGAACTGAGCAAGCGATTACAGGGGGCCTCTGATGGACTTTCCAAACCTTGACCTTCTGGAGAGCGCGGCACAGAAGCTGCGCCCGCTACTGCCTGAGATTGTCTTCGTGGGAGGGTGTGCGACTGGACTGCTCATCAGCGATCCTGGCGCAGCCCCAGTGCGCCGGACATATGATGTCGATGTCATCTCGGAGATCGTCTCTTACGCGGATTATGCCGTGTTCTCCGAGCGGCTCCGGACGCTTGGCTTCACAGAGGACAGCCGGGAGGGTGCTCCGCTCTGCCGGTGGCAGCATGGCGAACTGGTGCTGGACGTGATGCCGCTCGATGCGTCGATCCTTGGATTCTCCAACCGCTGGTATGCAGACGCGCTTCGCACCGCTGTAGAAGTCGAATTGCCTAGCGGCCTCAAGCTCAAGGCCATTACCGCACCGTACTTTCTCGGCACCAAGATTGAGGCCTTCCGTGGGCGCGGCCATACGGACTACTTCGGGAGCCATGACCTGGAAGACTTCATCACGGTTATCGACGGACGCCCGTCGCTGCTGCAAGAGGTTGGCGAAGCATCACCCGATCTTCGCGCGTTCCTTGCAGAGGCCGTGCGCGGGCTTCTCTCTGCGTCACGGTTCCTCGATGCACTGCCGGGTCATCTTTCCGCAGATGCGGCGAGCCAAGCTCGCATCGTGTCCCTCTCGGCGAAGCTCGAAGCGCTGAGCAAGCTCGGGTGAAACGCCGTCACCCCAACCGACTTTCACCGGTCCGGTGTCTAATGGCATGACGGTTCAGGAGAGTCTCCATGTGCAGGCCGTACTTTGCAATAGTTTTGCTTCTCTTTGCCAAAGCCGCAGGTGCCATTCCGGTTCCGAAAGGCTTGGACACCTGCGCCCCACTGTCGGCTTGCCTGACACTCTTGGATAAAGTGGTTCCCGCGCAAGACGATGGTGAAGGCAGCAACAGCGCCATCCTAGCCCGTGAGCTTCGGCGTTTTGGAGAGCCTGCGAAGCAGGAGCTGTTGAGGCGTGCGGTTGGAAGCCACGCCGGTTGGCGGAATGTCGCTGGCGCAATATTGGCAGATTGGGGCATTTGGACGGTTGATGATGTTCCAGCCTTAAGGGCAGCTCTCATCATGGATCATGGCGGCTGGGTGGCAAAACCCCTCAGCCAAATAGGCTCAGCGACTGCCATCCACGCTCTTGTTGAAGATCTGTCCCAGGGGGACGACGTTACGAACCAGACCGGTTTCGCCCTCTCAAAACTTGGTGAGAGGGCAGTTGCAGAGCTTATGCCGCTTCTCGAAAACGACGAGAAGTATCGGCTCGCAGCCGAAGTCATCGCCGAGATGAAACCCCTTCCG
>DATCDL010000279.1:0-5241 GCA_036510715.1 Acidobacteriaceae bacterium | reverse complement strand
GTGGAGGTGAGCGTCAGATTGGCTTTAATGCTGGCCGAAGCCGTGTCGTACAAAGAAAGAACGTCATCGGAGCTGCTACCTGATACAGACACGAAGGTCGACCCATCCCTGCTTTTCACGATGGGCCCGGCGTAAAAATCCAAGGCAAATAACCAGGAGGCCAGGTTCGTCGAGGGTTGGTTGATAAAAATGGACCCTCCCGTTGAATCGGTATGCTCCGCAACATACGCCACGGTGCCGTCCGAGAGCACGGCGATAAAACGTGGAACATTGTCCTCCAGATACGGAGAGGGCAGACCAGGGTTGGTCAGAGTCGCGCCTAGTTCACCCGGCTGGACGAAATCGACCAGGCGCAGCGTCGTTGTATCGACTACAAAATAGCCCTGTGCGCCTCCCCCTCCCAAAATGGTCGGACTACTCGTCACATAGAGCCGAGTGCCATCCACCGACAGGTCCAGCGCGAACGCCGATGGAATGGTGATCTTCGCCTGAATGCTTCCGTCTGCCTCGGCCAGCACGTAGACGCTGTTCTCACCCGGAACAGCTCCATAGAACCGCTGGTGAAATCCGTCATAGAGAACGCTGGTTGGCGTCTCGCGGGTCGGCACGAAATGTGTGTTGTAAGGCGCCTGCGCCAAGGTTGTGTGGAAGGGAACCAGCAAACAAGAACAACAAAGTGTGGCGAAAGTCCTGAGAAGCTTTCGTATGCTCATGGGAGGCTCGTTGTCGGATATCTCTAGAGTGGAAGTCGAGCAAAGGATATGACGCCCTTCCGCCGGTGTAAAGCCGTTTAACGCGACGAAGGAACAGTGCAGGTCCCCCGTCGAAGAGCGAAGAGGCTGCATGGTCACCGCGTATCTGAAGTCAAGTCGACTTGACCCCGGATGATATTTCTACGAAATACGCCCTAATTGTTGCACTTCGAAAGGATCAATTCGCGCGACGACGGCTCAGTCTTGACTGTTGCAACACACGAGAGCCCAGTTGGATGGAGTCTTGGCGAGGCATCCCAGTGCATTCTGCGTGCGATCATGTACAGCGATCCCCGGTCCAGGCGGCCACGGATTGGCGATCGCGTCTATTTCGTCAACCAAACCCGAAATACGATTCTGCACATGTACGACAACCGAGGGCTCGACGTGATCGCGCCCCTAATCGACGATCTGCGGCCCATCTACGAAACTCATAGGACGTGGGTGCTCGACTATGAACGAAGATCCATAGGCGAGTGGTTCGCAGGGCCTGAGTAGCACATGCCAACCACTATCCGCATGGGCTTCGACTCCTACAGTCAGGCCAAGTGCACTCTGCTGCAAAGTCGGGCTTTTGGGCAACTTCGGCATTTTCGGTTATCCCTATTGGCCAAGTTGCCGACAACGCCGTTTATAGGCAGAGCATAAGGACCATCCTGATCTGTTAGTAACGACAAGTCGGCCAGCGAGGCGGAATCGATGAAGATCTCGGCCTCGATCCCGTCTCTGCAATAATTAAAAATGCCATGCCCAAACAAGAATTCCAGACTGAAGTCAGCCAACTCCTCCAACTGATCGTCCATTCGCTTTACTCCCACCCGGAGATCTTTCTCCGCGAGCTCATCTCCAACTCCTCCGACGCGCTCGACAAGCTTCGTCACCTCACGCTGGTCGATGACAAGTACAAGGCGCTGGTCGGCAATGGCATCGATTCGCCGCGCATCGACCTCGAGCTGGACGAAGAGAAGAAGACCCTCACCCTCTCCGACACCGGCATCGGCATGAACGAGGAAGACCTCGTCTCACACCTCGGCACCATCGCCCGCTCCGGCACCAGGAACTTTCTCGCGCAGCTCTCCGGAGACGCGAGGAAGGATTCCAATCTCATCGGCCAGTTCGGCGTCGGCTTCTACTCCGTTTTCATGGTCGCCGACAAAGTTGAGGTCGTCTCGCGCAAGGCCGGCGAAGAGAATAGCTATCAGTGGACCAGCGATGGCAAGACCGGCTTCGACATCCAAGAGGCATCGGGTGCCGATGCGCGCGAGACAGCCGGAACCACTGTGCTGATCCACTTCAACGAGGACGGCGCGCAGTATGCCAACAGCTGGCGGCTGCAGGAGACCGTCAAGAAGTACTCCAACCACATCGCCTTCCCCATTTTCCTCACCTACGACAAGAGCGAGTGGAACGCCGAGAAGAAAGAGTCCATGAAGTCCCGCGTCACCGAACAGGTGAACGTCGCCAGCGCGATCTGGCAACGCCCCAAGTCCGAGCTCAAGGCCGACGACTACAAGGAGTTCTACAAATCGCTCACCGGCGACTTCGAAGACCCTCTCTTCTGGTTCCATACCCGCGCCGAAGGCATGCTCGAATACACCACCCTCTTCTACATTCCTGCCAAGGCGCCACTCGATCTCTACCAGGCGGAGTACAAGGGCGGCATCAAGCTCTACGTCAAGCGCGTCTTCATCATGGACGACTCCAAAGAACTGCTACCGCCGTACCTCCGATTCGTGCGAGGCATCATCGATTCCGAAGACCTCCCGCTCAACGTCTCGCGCGAGATCCTGCAGCAAAATAAAGTGCTCACCAGCATCAAGACCGCCAGCGTCAAGAAGATCCTGTCCGAACTGAAGAACATCGCTGAAAACGACAAAGACAAGTACGCGCAGTTCATCGCCGAGTACAACCGTCCGCTGAAGGAAGGACTCTACGGCGACTACGCCAACCGGGAGACGCTGCTCGACCTCGTCCGCTTCAAGTCAACGGCAGTCGAAGGGCTGACCTCGCTTGCCGACGCCAAAGAACGTATGCAGCCTGAGCAGAAGGCGCTCTACTACGTCACCGGCGGCTCGGAGAGCATGCTGCGGAACTCGCCCTTGCTGGAGATCTACAAGAAGAAGGGCATCGAGGTGCTGCTCCTCGACGACGACATCGACGAGATCGTCTTCTCCTCCGTACCTAAGTACGGCGATATCGACCTCAAGGCCGTGAACAAGTCCACTACCGGAGACGATCTCAAGGACGACTCCACGCCCGAAAAGGCCGAAGAGCTGAAGCCTCTGCTTGAAAAGATCAAGGCCACGCTCGGCGATGCGGTGAAGGAGGTCCGTGCTTCCTCGCGCCTCGCGGATAGCCCATCCGTGATCGTCTCCGACGAGGACGAACCCAGCGCGCGCATGCGCCAGATGATGCAGGCCATGGGTCAGAAGGAAATCCCGGAACTCATTCCCACCCTCGAAATCAATCCCGACCACGAGATCATCCGCAAGCTGCTCGCCGACCCCAGCAACAGCAAGGTAGAAGACGCTGCCTGGCTGCTCTTTGATCAGGCACTGCTGCTGGAAGGGGTGCCGCTGAAAGATCCAGCCACTTTCGTCCAGCGCCTCAACCGTGTCCTGAATCAGTCGATCTAGGCCACTGTAAACATGCTGCAAGCGCAAACCGGGAACAGTGACTCATCAACTCAGCGCAGGGGCGACGGGACGCAAGCCGACGATTGATAAAACTGAGAATCAAACGTGGCGCAGAGTTGTCTTCGGTATGGGCTGCGTTGCAGCAGGCATCTCGTTAGCTCCGCCGCGTGTTCTTGGACCGCTCCATTTCCTTTAGTTTCCGATGCTCGCGGTGATCCTTTCGCTCAACCCGCTTGAAGATTGGGTGCTAATTGCGGGACTATTGTCGGCGCTCGCCACTGTCATTCTGGGTGCTTTCGGCGAAGGAAAAAGCCGTGTGGCGCTCATTGTGCTCGGCCCGCTAATGCTCATAGGCAGCCTGTTGGGTTGGTTAGACAACCATAGATAAATGCGCCAGCGGGAAGGTGATGGACGGAGATTCCTGTGAAATCGGGTTTTGAGAAAGTTCGCCAATGTCCCGCCGACCGAATGAACATGGTGAAAACCCCGTTATTTCGTGCAGTACGACTGAGCGGTCGGTCTAGTCGCAGATGCATGCTCGATATTTCGACGCTGGCGCATTTTTCATTGGTGACGGGGCGTCGCTCGCCGAGTAGTCATTCAGGCTGCCAAAGCTGTTAGGATTCGCCATGATCCGCAGCTGCCTTTCTCTTCTCTTTTGCTTATTGCCCGGTTCCGCTCTAGCGGGGCAGACTACCCAGCAGACTTCCCTCCAAGCGATTCTGGACAAGACCGAGGTCTCCGCTTCGTTGACCACTAATGGTTCTCCCTTCCACGCCGAAATGAAAATCTCTGGGGTGAAAAAGGAGCCGCAGTACGAGAGTTTCGTTACGGTCGACTGGGCATCACGCGCCCGATATCGTGTCGAGGTTCGTAGCGCAAGGTTTCACCAGATAAAGAATGTCGACGGCGATCAGGTCCAGGAACAAAATGAAGGAGATTTCTATCCTGGTTGGCTTCATTCCTTTGTGACAGCTCTTCTCGATCCCTTGTCAGTAAAGCCACTCCTCCTAGACCCGAAAGCTTCCATTGGAATTTCTCGGAGCTCGAACGGCGTTACCGTCAAGCTTTGCGTCGACCGCAATGATAACCCCGGCGGGATTAGAGATGACATGACCTGGAGCGGGGTCTGCATTACGAACGACGGGTTGCTGGTGAACGCCCACAACTTCGCAACCTGGATGGATTTCTCGGATCAAGAAACCTTTGCTGGAAAAAAGGTGGCACGCATCTACTCAACCTCTACCGGAAGCTATGAAGAGATCACCGGCAAATTGATCTCGCTTCGGACACTGCAGACAACAGAAGCTGATGAGATCCGAGTGACACAAGCAACTCCCACGGAGAAACGAATTGGCTTCGCATTCATCTCTACGAAAGCTGAAGAAGCCCGGCTGGAGTCAGCAAAGCCATTCGATTGGCCTACAGTTCGAGAAGGGAAGACTGAAGGCTACATGATCGTGCGTGCCCTAACAGACGTGACTGGGCAGGTGCGTGAAACGAGCAAATACAACTCAGACAACCCTGGTCTAGAAGAGGCGGGACGTCAGGCCGCAATGGGGTACAAGTTCAAGCCGATGCTTTTAGACGGAGTTCCCACTCAGATAGAAATGCCCTTGGTTTTACACTTCACTTCGAAGATGGCCGATCCGCTACCAGAGTTGAAGGGCGCTGAACTGCTCTAGCAGATCAAGGGTTGCGATGCGAAATTGGTTTCCGATTTTCCGATCAGCGCAAATGTCACCCCAACCCACATCTCTATTAATGAAGAGGGCAAATTGGCAGGCGAGGGGTACGGTCCAAAGGTCGATGCGGGCAATCCATCTGTCGTAATATTTCTCCCATCCAACGCA
>DATCDL010000278.1:0-3894 GCA_036510715.1 Acidobacteriaceae bacterium | reverse complement strand
GGGGGCGTATGATGATCGGCTGAGAGAGGAAAGGTGTTGTCGACAACAGTGCGCAAGACCGTCGGCGCTCCCCATCGCATCACGCTCCATCCAGACAGAACACGGCTACGGCGCGGTCGCAACGACCTTTCCTACGTGATGGTTCACATCGAAGATGCTGAGGGCAACCTGATTCCAGATGCCGTCATGCAGGTCAATTTCAAAGTGGCTGGAGCGGGCCAACTGGCCGCTGCCGGCAATGCGAATCCGAAAGAGATGGACAGCTTCCGTCTGCCTCGCCGTAAGACATTCGGGGGGATTTGTCTGGCAATTCTTCGCCCGACCGGCGCGGACGGAGCGATCCAATTGGAAGCTTCCGCCGAGGGGCTGCAATCGGCATCGACGGAGATCAAGGTCGGATAACCTTCAACCCAAAGATCGCACCTACTAGATTGCTTACCTAAGGCGGCGATGGACTCGCCCCGACGCTCAACGGCATTGACTCCGACTTCGCTGCCGGGGCGGGTCATTGAGTGTTCGATTGAACCCTATGCTTCAGCGGCACTGCGACGGAAGATTTTCGTTAGAGCTTATCTACATTCAGTCTGAATGGTACGAGGGCTGTTATCGTACCGGGAAACAAGCGTAGCAACGCTCGTTTCTATGCTGCAGTTTCTGAAGACAATCCGCTCTGAAGGGGACCCCAGCTTCCGAAGGAGACCGCGAACAGGTTGCCAATCGAGCAGAACAAGTCCAGCAGGTAACAGGCGGGACGGTGGAGTTGGCTTATGTCGATCAGGGTTACACAGGACCTTACGCCGCAGAGGCCGCTCAACAGCGTGGCACCCAACTGGAGGTGGTCAAACATTGCCTCGCTGGATGTGAAGCACCATCCGCCCGCTGTCGATGTCGGCTACCTTCAGCCGACACGGCGTACGCCGGTCGCCTATGAATCGCCGCGTTCGAAGGATCGTTGCTCATGCGCACACCTCGACAAGCAGGCTCATGCAGTCGGCGGCCTGCGTGGTGTGCACCTGGGCCAGCGGCAGGTGTGGGTAGTTCTGCATATCGAGCCGCGGTGGTCTTCGTTCTATCCGGCACAGCATGAGATGACGCACTGCATCGAAGCTGATCGTGCCCAACTTCAAGGCATCTTCGATGGCGTGCGTTACTTCGGAGAGATCGAAGGTCTCCATCAGCCGTAGCACCTGAACATACTCGCGGCTGCCATGCTTCCTGAGCCTGGCTTCAAGGAGACGACGCAGTTCGGCAAAGCAGTCCGGCAACTTCCAACCGGCGAGTGGTGCAGCCTGATCGAGAGCCCGCGTCTTCTGTTCCAGCAGAGCCAGATAGTGCAGCGGATCGGCTTGAAGCAGGATCTCAACTGGAATGCCCTCCCAGGGCAGGTCCGTGATCGTGCGTCGGTATCGGCTGTGCACCCGGGATGAGTGGCCCGCGCAGCTTGGGCGCACAGAAAACGGCCGACGGGCACGCAGCTCAACTTGGATTATTCCTGCTTTTTGACGAAGACAGATCAGTTCCACTTCCGCAATGTTCGGGATGAGGTTTGCGCGATTCATGGCTAAAGATTTACACCAGCAAACGCTGCTTCACCAAATGTGTGCCAGAACCCACATAATTAGCAAAACGACACCCTGATAATGATGTACCTATCGATGCATCGTGGTTCTTCTATGCAATGAGTTCCCGCCATGCGTTCTTGGTTGTCAGTGGTTTTGTCTGGCGATCACTACACTAAATGAAACGGATTAAACTACCTGCGGCAGCCAATGCAGACGGGTTCGTAGAGATGAGCGGCGCGCTTCAATAATACCTACCGGTCTGTATTCAAGTCTTTGCGGAGTAATTCCTCAATATTGATTTTCACTGACAGCCCTGCCTGCGATGAAGGCGATCACTTCATTTGCAGAGGCTTCGCCGTTCGGATCTGGACGAAAAATTTGTGCGGCATAGAACGGGACGACGTGCAACGGACGTGACCCCTAATAGCCGACCCTGCAGGGACTTCTCGCGTAGGGAGTAAGGCAAAATGAATGCCTAATCCAGAATCGATGGTAGGAACTTCGAATTCTTCATCTCCGATGTTCCACGAAACGGTTCCCGGCTGTTCAAGGTCCATGCGAAGATCTTTGCCATGGTCGATCCAACCGCGTTCTTGCTTAGGTGTCCAGATTTGGAACTTTGTAGTGTGCTTTTCAATCTGGTATCGCTTGACGGGCTGCGGAGGCATATCCCACACGGAGCCGTCGTGCAACGATCGCAAAAGTTTAATGTACTCGCTGTGGGCCCATACAAGCGGCATGCCAGAACCCGCAGGATGGCCGTTGAACAACAGCCTCTGAGGAATGTCTTCGGCGTCCCAAACCTGTTCCGGGATCATGCCACACGCACTCGTCTGGCGCGCCATCGTTTTGAGGAGGTCAAGCGCATAACCCGAGTTGCCTGCAGCAATTTCGTAGTGACCTCTCTCGCCGGCCAGCAGCGGCCATCCGCGCCCAATACCGAACTTCTGGAACGGAGCTCCATCAGCTGTTTCGCCATAGCCATCATCGGTCGAACGAACCCATACGGGGCCAGTCTTCGTATCTCTCTTCAAGGTTTCATCCAGCAACTTGACGGTGTCAAGAATTCTTGGGTCTGTCGCTGATCTCAAGCCGAATCGTACTAAACAGATCGCATCAGGGCTTAAAATATCGATTGCAGGATGAACCTTCGAGTCTGAAGGCAGGTTCGGCATCTTGAGCGTTAGACCATCTGCATTTTCTTGCTGGACCCTCGCCGGCGGCATCATTCGTACGTAGTAGCCTCTGAGTCCATGTTTGTCTGCGAGCGATGTCCCTTCCACGTAGGTAAACTCATCGATCGCATCATTCCATACATCGGCAGTCTTACGGAGGAACTCAGCCTTCTCTGTTTCTCCTACGTCTTGCTCAAAGTCAGCAGCGGCCAGCAGTGCGGCAACTTCCGTTGCCATGGTGTAAGGGGAGTAGCCCGGCATGGCCTCCCAGCGGTCCTGCTGGGTGAATGGCCCGTGCTTTAGCAGAAACTCGGCGGCGCGCCTCACCATAGGACGAGCGTCGTAGCCGTCCAGTGCACCCTCGCGACGAAGCTTGTCGGCCAACAGGATAGGAAGAGCGATACCGTCCATCTGGATAGCACCCCAATGAGGGGTGCCATCCAGCCACATATTCTGACTCCAGCCCCCGTGGTCGTCTTGAGTGCAGTTCAGGTAGAAGAGAGCGGATCGAGCGGATCGAGCGTCTCCTGATGCGAGCTTGCCCATCGCTGTTTCCACCATGTCCCGGGGCCAAAGAACATGATAGCCACCTACGTCGTCGTCAGACCGTGCGAGCCCCCAGGGAAGCGACAGACTCGCGACGAAGGCCCCGGGAAATCGTTTTGACTGATGGGTCTCAAGGACAGCCGTGCTCACGCGGTACATATCTAAAGGTTGTTCGGAGAGATCGTGAATCTCGTCGTACGTGCTCTGCGCTTCATTCCAACCCTGCTTGAAGAGAGCACTTGTCTTATCGAAATCTTGTAGGATCCCAGCGCGTGCCTGTTGCGCCGCTTCAGCAGGATGCGCACCACAAGCCAGGGAAACGAGAAATCTGCCGTCGTCGCTTGTGTAATCGATCTCAGCCGTCAATGCAATATTTCCTTTCATAGCCGTGTTGCTTTCGGGAAGAGGTTCGTGATGGGAGAGTGCTGTGTAACCATCCGATTTACCGACATACCCACAGCTGGATTGTTTCAGGGGAGGTTTGGCCACTGCTGCCAGACAAATTCGTCCGCGCGACGCGATAAGCATCTTCTTGCCCTTATAAGTCCCGACCCAGGCGTTGTTATCTGCGCCTTGATCTCCCATATGTGCCTCGATAAAGAGATAAAGCT
>DATCDL010000277.1:0-3996 GCA_036510715.1 Acidobacteriaceae bacterium | reverse complement strand
CGGCTACCGAAGAGGCGACCTCCAGACTAAGTTCTGTCGAGGAGCGGCTATCCAAATTGGATGATCAAATTGCCGCAATGCGCGGGCAGGCAGAGGCCGACAGCGCTAGAGACGAGCAGCGCATCAAGGCGAGCGTCGAAGACGAGAAGGTCAAGATTGTCGCCGCCGCCGAGGTTGAGATTCAAAATGCAACAACCCTTGCACGGCGTGAGATTCAGAAGTACGCCGCAGAACTCGCGATCGAACAGGCTGCGCGCAAGTTGGTAGTCACCGCTGAGACGGATCGCCTGCTGGTAGAGAACTTTGCGCACAAGCTTGGCGAAGGGAGCAATAACTAATGGCTGCCATCGATCTACGCTATGCGCGCGCTCTAGCCGCCGTGATCTCTGACCAGAAGCTGAATGTCGTCGCGACCCAGGGCCAGCTGAATGATTTTGTCGAGACGCTGGAGGCCAGCGCTGAGCTGCGCGAGGTGCTGGCGGATCCATCGATTCCCGAGCCGCAGAAGTTGGGCGTGCTGGATGCCATTGCTGCAAGATCCGGCATGAGCAAGTCGGTGCGGAATTTTATTGCCGTCATTGCTCACCACCAACGCTTGCACGAACTCCGCGACATGGTTGCGGCCTACGCCACGCTTGCGGATGAAACCTCGAGTGTCGCACAGGCGAAGATTGTGAGTGCGCTGCCGCTGGACGCAGGGAATCGCAAGCTGCTGGAAGACAAGATTGTCGAGATCACTGGTTTGCAGCATGTGCAAGCAACTTATACCGAGGATGCAACGCTGCTGGGCGGCGCTGTGGTTACGATTGGATCGACTGTGTATGACGGATCGATTCGAGCGCAGCTGCATCAGCTCAAGGCGCGGCTGGTTGCAGCTGGAGCGTAGATCAAGATACGCAACAAGATTTGAAGGACTTGAAGGAAAAGGAAACGCATGGCAAAGATTCAGGCAAATGAGATCACCGAACTGCTTCGCCAGCAGATTGAGAACTATGAGCAACGCATCCAGGTGGATGAAGTCGGCACCGTCATCACGCTGGGGGACGGAATTGCGCGCATTCACGGCCTCGACAAGGTCATGGCCGGCGAACTGATAGATTTCCCGCACGGCATCGCAGGACTCGCGATGAACCTCGACGAGGACCAGGTCGGCGCGGTTATTCTTGGCGACTACAGCGAGCTGAAAGAGGGCGACCAGGTCAAGCGAACCGGCAAGATCATGTCGGTGCCCGTAGGTGAGGCGCTGATTGGCCGGGTCGTGAACGCTCTCGGGCAGCCCATCGACGACAAGGGCCCCATCAACACCGACACGTTTTTGCCGGTGGAGCGTCTCGCTCCCGGTGTGATCGCGCGCCAGTCCGTAACCGAGCCGATGAACACCGGGATCAAGGCCATCGACACGATGATTCCCATCGGACGAGGCCAGCGCGAGTTGCTGATTGGCGATCGCCAGACCGGCAAGACCGCCGTCGCCCTCGACACGATCATCAACTCCGCAAAGAACGACCTGATCTGCATCTACTGCGCCATCGGACAGAAGCGTTCGTCCGTCGCCAGCGTCGTGCAAACGCTCGAAGAGTACGGAGCGATGGCGTATACGATCGTCGTCGCTGCGACGGCCTCCGAGCCGGCACCCATGCAGTACCTCGCCCCCTTCGCGGCGACGGCGATGGGCGAGTACTTCCGCGACAATGGCAAGCATGCGCTGATCATCTACGACGATCTCTCCAAGCACGCTGCAAGTTATCGCGAGATCTCCTTGCTCCTGCGCCGTCCGCCAGGCCGCGAAGCCTACCCCGGCGACGTGTTCTATCTCCACTCGCGCCTATTGGAGCGCTCCTCGAAGATGTCGAAGGAGAATGGCGGTGGAAGCTTGACGGCTCTACCGATCATCGAAACACAGGCAGGTGACGTTTCCGCCTACATTCCAACCAATGTGATTTCGATCACGGATGGACAGATCTTTTTTGAGACGGACTTGTTCAACGCGGGAGTTCGGCCTGCAGTGAACGTCGGCCTTTCAGTGTCGCGTGTAGGATTCGCTGCAGCCATCAAGGCGACCAAGCAGGTCGGGTCGACGCTGAAGCTGGATCTCGCGCAGTATCGCGAACTGGCGGCCTTCGCGCAGTTTGGTTCAGATCTGGATAAGGTGACGCAGAACCAACTGAACCGCGGCGCACGGCTGACAGAGCTCCTGAAGCAGCCGCAGTTCTCCCCGCTCACCGCGGCGCAACAGGTTGCGATTCTGTTCGCTGGAACCCAGGGTCTGCTCGACAACGTTGAGATCAAGGATCTGCGCAGATTTGAGGACGGTTACTATCCGTTCCTCGACTCCGTACACCCCGACATTCTCGCGGATATCACGACGAAGAAGGCACTCGACGACGATCTTCGCAAGCGGCTGACGAATGCGATCAACGAATACAAGCAGGATTTTCTTGCAGGCCGCAAGGAAGCTGCACTAACCGCAACGGCGTAAGAGCGACGGCATAAGGACGAATGGCAAACGTACTCGATCTACGGCGACGCATCCGCAGCGTGAGAAACACGCGGCAGATCACCAAGGCCATGAAGATGGTCTCCGCGGCAAAGTTGCGCCGCGCGCAAGAGCGCGCCATGCAGGCGCGTCCCTATGCGCAAATGCTGACCAACATCCTCGAATCGCTGGTGCGGCGGACAGACCTCTACAACGAAGAGACGGGTGAAATCCTCCATCCGCTGCTCGTCGAGCGCGAAGAGAAAAACGTGCTGGTCCTGGTGGTCGCCGGCGACAAGGGCTTCGCCGGCGGTTTCAACTCCAACATTGGCAAAGCCGCTCAGCGGTTTATCGATGAGCGCCGCTCCGCAGGCCAGAACCTCGACCTCGAACCGGTCGGCAAGAAGGCGATTGGGCTATACAAGAAGCGCTATCCAGCTGCCGTCTACGAGCACAAGGAAGAGCTATACGACAACGATCTTGCCAAGCACATTGAGGATATTCGTCATCGCGCCGCGCCGATTGAGGTTGCAGCAGAGCATCCGACGCTGCTGGTAAAGACTGATTTTGACGACGTAACGGCTGTCGCGAACTCCATCGTTGATCGTTATGAGTCTGCCGAGATTGACTCAGTTTATATTGTTTATAACGAGTTCAAGTCGGTGATTTCGCAGCGTGTGGTGGTGGAGAAGCTGCTTCCGATTCGCAAGCTGGGATCGCACGAGATAACGGTCCTCGAAGAGATGACCGAGGAGCAAAGAGAAGCTGCAGGTAGGGCTGCTCAGGCGTCTGGCGTTTCAATCAACGAGCCCGAAGAGACGGCTGCTGAGCGGGAAGCGAAGAAGTTCGGCACAGCGGACATCGATTACATCTTCGATCAGGAACCAGAGCGTCTGTTCCGCCATCTCATGCCGCGGTACATAACCACCCAGATTTTCCATGCGCTATTGGAGTCGATCGCTGCGGAGCATGCGGCGCGCATGACGGCGACAGATGCGGCAACCAAGAATGCAGGAGACCTGATCGACAAGCTCTCGCTCACTATGAACCGCTTGCGTCAGGCAGCGATTACCAAAGAGATTATCGAAATTGTTAGCGGAGCGGCTGCGCTGTAAGCAGGCCAGGACGTTATTTTTACGAAAGAGACTTATGGCAGAGACACAAAACATCGGCAAAGTAGTGAGCATCAGCGGCCCGGCTGTTGACGTTCAATTCGAAGAGGCGCATATGCCTCCCATCTTCCAGGCGCTGCGCATCGTGAGCGAAGGTTTCACTGTGCCGACGCCACTCGACGTCGTCGTGGAGGTGCAGCAGCATCTCGGCGAAGGACGCGTTCGCTGCATCGCGATGGTCGCCACTGAGGGCATGGTCCGCGGCATGAAGGCCATCGACACCGGCGGCATGATTACCGTTCCCGTTGGCCGTGAGACCCTCGGTCGCGTGCTGAACGTGCTCGGTGAACCGGTCGACGAACTCGGCCCGGTCAACGCCAAGGTGCATATGCCGATCCATCGGCAGGC
>DATCDL010000276.1:0-11185 GCA_036510715.1 Acidobacteriaceae bacterium | reverse complement strand
GAACGCTGCTGAGCGGGTGGCGCGGAAGGGTGCTGAAGGACTGGACGGTGCTGAGCAAGATTTCGGCAAATAGTGGTTTGCCGGAGACTCCGATTTATCTGGAGACGGTGCCGGGGACGGGCGTGACGGGAACGATTCGGCCTGATTTGACGGGGGCTTCGGTGTACCAGGGGACGGGTGGAATTTTTCTGAATGCGGGGGCGTATAGCGCTCCGGCGGCAGGACAATGGGGGACGGCGGGGCGCGACTCGATCCGCGGGCCGAACCAGTTCAGCCTGGATGGAGCGCTGTCGCGGACGTTACGGTTGCGTGATCCGTACAGCCTGGATGTGCGGCTCGACGTTACGAATGTTTTGAATCACGGAGTGTTCAGCTCCTGGAATACGACGGTGAACAGCACCACGTTTGGTCTGCCCGCGGGGACGAATCCGATGCGCAGTATTCAACTGACGGGGAGGCTGAGGTTTTGAGAATGCGAAGGCCTGGCGTGATGTTCGGGTTGGTGGCGGTGGTCGCGGGCGCGGCTATCGCGACGATGGCGGCGCGCGCGCAGCAGATTGGGAGCAACTCGCAGCAGGGTCACCCGGAGACGATGACGCTGACGGTGAAGTCGCAACTGGTGATTGAGACCGTCGTGGTCAAGGACAAGAAGGGAGATTTTATTCCGGGGCTGACGGCGAAGGATTTCGCTGTGACGGAAGATGGGGTTCCGCAGACGATCCGGTTTTGCGAGCACGAAGAGTTGCCGGCTACGGCTGCTCCGCTGCCGGTGGTTCCGACAGACGAGGAAGACATTACGATTTACAAGCGGCTGACGCGGACTTCGATTGCGGCGGAGGGCGCGGCGCAGGCGAATGGGGGGACGCGGAATCAGAGCCGACGGCTGCTGGTGCTTTATTTCGATATGACGGCGATGGGTCCGGAGGACCAGGAGCGGGCGCTGTATGCGGCGGAGAAATTTGTGCGAACGCAGATGTCGCCGGTGGACCTGGTGTCGATCATGCGGTACCAGGGCGGGTCGGTGGATGTGTTGCAGGATTTTACGAAGGACCGCAACCGGTTGCTGAGTATTTTGCAGACGCTGGTGGTGGGGGAGGGCCAGGGGTCGGCTGACTCGATTGACGACGCGAGTAGTGCGGACACGGGCGCGGCGTTTGGGCAGGACGATAGTGAGTTCAATATCTTCAATACGGACCGGCAACTCTCCGCACTGCAGACGGCGGCGAAGATGCTGGCGGGAATGAATGAGAAGAAGGCGCTGATTTACTTTGCGAGCGGTCTGCGCCTGAATGGGGTGGACAATCAGTCGCAGATGCAGGCGACGATTGATGCGGCGGTGCGGGCGGGGGTGACGTTCTGGCCGGTGGATGCGCGGGGGCTGGTGGCGTCGGCACCGCTAGGGGATGCGACGCAGGGCTCGCCGGGCAACCAGGGGATGTATTCGGGCACGGCTGCGCAGGCGCAGACGGATAATTTTCAGCGGTCGCAGGACACGATGTACTCGCTGGGAGTGGACACTGGGGGGAAGGCGCTGTTCGATAACAATGACCTTACTCGCGGGATTGTGCAGGCGCAGCACGCGATTTCGGACTACTACATCGTGGGGTATTACACGACGAACACGGCGCAGAATGGACACTTCCGGAGGGTGAAGATTGCGCTGAAGAGCGGAGAGGCTGCGACGCTGGAGTATCGGCAGGGATATTACGCGGACAAGGTGTTTACGGCGTTCAATGAGGCGGACAAGGAACGGCAGTTGGAGGATGCGCTGATGTTGGGCGATCCGATTACGGACCTTACGGTGGCGATGGAGATCAATTATTTCCAGTTGAACCGGGCAGAGTATTACGTGCCGATGGTGGTGAAGATTCCGGGGCGGGAGCTGGTGCTGGCGAAGCGGATGGGGGCGCAACATACGCTGATTGATTTTGTGTGCGAGATCAAGGATGAGCTGGGCGGGATTACGGTGTCGAATGTGCGGGACAGCGTGAACATCAAGCTGAGCGATGCGACGGCGGCGCAGTTGGCGCATCAGCCGGTGGAGTACGACACGGGATTTACGCTGACACCGGGAAAATATTCCATCAAATTTCTGGCTCGCGATGATGAGACGGGGAGGATCGGGACGTACCAGACGACGTTTGTGATTCCTAATCTGAATCGCGAGACGAAGCGCTTGCCCATGAGCACGGTGGTGCTGAGTGCTCAGCGCGTGGACGCGAAGGATGCGCTGTATAACGTGGCGGGTGGAAAGCAGGCGGCGAAGAATGATGCGGCGAATCCGCTGGTGAAGGATGGAAAGAAGCTGATTCCCAGCGTGACACGGGTGTTCGGGACGGACCAGGCGGTGGAGGTGTATCTGCAGGCGTATGAGGACGAGCAAGAGTCGGCGGCTCGCGCGCGAACGGAGATTGCTGCGGGAGAGAAGTCGACGGTGGTGCCGAAACCACCGTCGCCGCTGATCGCGTTTGTGAGTTTTTACAGGGATCAGAAGAAGGTGTTCGAGACGCAACCGGTTGCGGCTATGCCCCTGGTGGGCAGCCGGCTGGAGACGGTGGAGTTCAACCTGAGAGTGGCCGCGGGGACGCTGGCGCTGGGGGGATATGAGTGCCAGATCAGCGTGATCGATCCGGTGGGGCGGAAGGTTTCGTTCTGGCGGGGATCGGTGCTGTTTGTGAAGTAAGCGTCGCGAAGGACTTTGTGGGTCTG
The DNA here is from genome assembly GCA_036510715.1 of Acidobacteriaceae bacterium. GTDB lineage: Bacteria > Acidobacteriota > Terriglobia > Terriglobales > Acidobacteriaceae > Granulicella. The sequence continues at coordinate 8,476 of DATCDL010000276.1, read as the reverse complement.
GGTGTGACCAGGCCCGGAATGGCAAGCGCGGATCATCAGGAAGTCTAGCGGCGCTGGGAGCGGGCTATGGCGGCCTTGGCTTCCTTGTCGCCTTCGCGGGCGCGTTCGGTGGCTCGCTTGTCCCAGTCTTGTTTGCCTTTGGCCAGGGCAATCTCGCACTTGACCCGGCCATTGCGGAAATAAAGCTTTACAGGGATGAGCGTGTAGCCCTTTTGTGACGTCAAAGCTTTAAGTTTCTCGATCTCGCGCTTGTGGAGCAGGAGTTTCCGGGTTCGCAGGGACTCGTGATTCATCGCATTGCCGTGTGAGAACGGGCCAATGTGGGCGTTGAGGAGAAAGCACTCGCCGTCCTTGAGCAGACCGTAGGCGTCCTTGAGGTTGGCCTTGCCTTCGCGGATGGATTTGACCTCGGTGCCGCGGAGGGCTACGCCGGCTTCGAAACGGTCGGAGAGAAAGTAGTTGAAGCTGGCGGCGCGGTTGTAGGCGGCGTCGCGCTGGCCGGAGGCCACGGGGTCGCGGTCCTTCGGTTTGGTAGAGGGCTTGGGCGGTGCAGGGACGGTCGGATTGGAGAGGGAGCGGGGCATATAGGGCAGTGGTTAGTGGTTAGTGATTAGTGGCTAGTGATTAGTGATTAGTGGTTGGCGTTTAGTGATTAGTGGTTAGTGATTGAGAATATGGAGCGTTGTCCACGGAATGGGTGGTGAGTCGTCCAAAAGCTCGATGCTAGCAGAGTAGATGCAGCTGAAGGGTCGTTGGACGCCAACGTCGGGCTTCGGGAGGCGTCCAAGGAGTGAAGACATGGGCGCCAAGGAAGATTCGCTGCGAGAGGGCCGGAGAAGCTCTCCGCGGACGTGATGGACGAAGAAGGGCAGCAGACTTGCAGTGGAGAGACTAGTGAAGCGAATGAGATTAGCTGTATCATCAAGCGAGCCCGACCAACCGCTCGAGACCGTAGCTGAGGCCGCTCCGAGGCACCTTGATCAAGGGTGGGGGGCGATCGAATGGCGAGGCATCGAGACCAGTGTCCGAGGCCATTTGGAGCGGGTCGCAGGCATGCAGGTACGGCTACCAATCAGAATTTTCTGTCTAATGAAGAGTTTTTCCGGCAAGTGCGCCTCCGTGCGGGTTCAGCGCAGGCTGGCTTGCGTACCCGTGGCGATGCTGCTGGGAGTGCTGGTGTTTTCGGGGTTGACGGTCAACGCCGCTCATGCGCAGTCGGCTAGCACGTGGAACAAGCGAGGACAGCAGGCGGAGGCGCGGGAAGACTATGACGCGTCGTTTGAGGCCTATCGGCAGGCACACCTGAAGAAGCCGAGCGATCTGCGCTACCGGGAACGGTATGAGCGGATGCGCTTCCAGGCGGCCAATATGCATGTGGATCGAGGGCGCGTGCTGCGGCAGTCGGGCGACAGCGGCGGGGCGATCAATGAATTTGCACGCGCGCTGCAGATCGATCCGGGCAACCAGGTAGCGGCGCAAGAGTTGCAGACCATGGAGAAACGGACGTCGCCGGGCGGAAATCCGACGGGAACCGTGGCCAATGGCGTAGGGCAGGGCGAGGCATCTGTGGGCGGAGCGTCGCCGGGCAAGGTTCTGGTTCCGGGACTGGGGGAGCAGACGCCGCACCAGGTCGAGGTGCAGAAAGAGATTGCGTCGATGGACGGACCGGTGGAGCTGCAGCCGGTGTCCGATGACCCAATTACGCTGCACATGGTGGAGGACTCAAAGGTCGTTTATCAGGCCATCTGCAAGGCAGCCGGGTTGAATGTCATCTTCGATCCTGACTATGTTTCGAAGCGTATTCCGGTGGATTTGAACAGCGTCTCGCTGCCCGACGCTCTTCATATTGTGGAAGTACTGAGTGGGACGTTCTGGAAGCCGATTACGAGCAATACGATCTTTGTGGCGCAGAATAACCGCCAGAAGCGGACCGACCTGGACGACCTGGCGGTGCAGACGTTTTACCTGACGAACGTGTCGCAGCAGAATGACGCGAACGAGATTATGGTGGCGATCCGCAACCTGCTGGATCCGGGGCTGAAGATTTACCTGGTGGCGAGCCAGAATGCGCTGGTGATCCGCGCAACGCCGGATGAGCTGATCCTGGCGGAGAAGCTGATCAATGACCTGGATCGGACGAGGCCAGAGGTGGTGGTGGATGTGGCGGTGCTGGAGGTAAGTCGGCAACTGGAGCGGAATCTGGGGATTACGCTGCCGCAAAGCTTCGGACTGACGCCCCAATATAGTAATGCAAACATTTCGAACACTACCGGAACGACGACGACATCGACCACGGGCACAACGAGTACGACGGCGAGCTCGGGGCTTACGCTGAACACGCTGGGCAATCTGAATGCGACCAATTTTGCGGTTTCGATCACGGGCGGAACGGTGAACGCGCTGCTGTCGGACTCGGACACGCGAATTTTGCAGAACCCGCGCATTCGAGCGACGGATGGACAGCATTCGACGTTGAAGATCGGATCGAAGATTCCGGTGGCGACGGGATCGTTCTCTGCAGGAGCCGCGATTCCAACGGCGGGCCTGGGAGTGCAAACGCAGTTTACCTACCTGGATGTGGGTGTGCTGATCGACATTACTCCGACTGTGCACTACGACCGCGAGGTATCGCTGAAGCTGAAGATTGAGATTTCGTCGCAGAACGGGTCGGTGACGATTACGGGAGTGACGGAGCCGATTATCTCGCAGCGGACCGTGGATCAGGTGATCCAGTTGAAGGATGGAGAGCCGGCGATTCTGGCGGGGTTGCTGCAACAGCAGGATACGAAGACCACGAGCGGAACCCCGGGACTAGGGGAGTTGCCCTTCCTGAAGTATTTCTTCGCCAGCAGGGACAAAATTCAGCAATCGGATGAGATTGTGTTCCTGATCATTCCGCACATTGTGCGCGAGTCGATTCTGACGGATGAGAATACGCGGGCGATCTACACGGGAACGAGCCAGGCGGTGCAGTTGATGCGCAAGGAGCCGAGCACTGTGCAGGCCTCTGAGGAGAAAGCGACGGGCGAGACGACGGGGACAGGGGTGAGCTCACAGCCAATGTCGGCGGCGAATGCGGCATCGGCGATGATCGGAAAGATGGCAGCGGACGCGCAGCCGCGGGCGATGGGGTCAGTGCAGGTTTCGTCGAATGGAACGGTATCTGCGACGCCCGTGACGCTGAGCGTGGTGCCCGCGTCGGCGAATCAGGCTGTGGGGTCGACTTTCCAAGTGTCGGTTGTTGCGTCTAATGCTCATGACCTGTTTGCGGTGCCTCTGCAGCTGCAATTTGACCCTCGCGTGCTGTCGCTGGTGAATGTGGATTCCGGCGATCTGCTGAGTCGAGATGGACAGGCTGTGGCGCTGGTGCATCGCGACGAGGGAAATGGAGCGGTGACGGTATCGGCAACGAGGCCGCCAGGCAGCAAGGGCGTGGACGGGCAGGGAACGGTGTGCACGCTGACGTTCAAGGCGCTGGCGCCGGGCGATGCGACGCTCGCGCTGACGCGGATTGGCCTGAAGGATAGCCAGCAGAACAGCATTGCGTCGGTCGGCGGCCAGGCTGTCGTGCACGTGAAATGAGGGGAGGCCCAGGGCGCAGGACCCCGGGTTCAGCGGACGGGGAGGAGCGGAGATGGTCGACGGAATGCAGTTGAGACGGAGGCTGTCTGGCTCCGGAGAGACGGGCGTGACGCTGATGGAGTTGATCATCGTCGTGACCATCCTTGCGATTCTGGCGACAGCGGCGATTCCGGCGGTGAAGTTCGAGGTGAAGCGGACCAAGGAGCGCGAACTGAGGGCTGATTTGTGGGAGATGCGCCGGAGCATCGACATGTATAAGGACGTGGCGGACCTAGGAGGAATCAAGACCAAAGCGGACTCGAACAACTATCCTCCGGATCTGCAGACGCTGGTGGATGGGGTGGATGTGAAGGACAAGAAGATGCGGTTTCTGAGGTCGATCCCGATTGATCCGATGACGGGGAATGCGGAATGGGGGCTGAGGTCGAACCAGGATGAGCCGGACTCGGACAGTTTTGGGGGCCAGAACGTCTTCGACGTGTATAGCAAGAGCGATGGAACGGCGCTGGATGGGACCAAGTACAACACCTGGTGAAGTTCGAGATTGATTAGGGATTTGGAATCAGGGATTTAGGATTTCAGGACGGTGTCAGATGGTAGGAATCGCGAGAATTCGGGCGGGAAGGAAGGGCGAGAGAGGGTTTACGCTCGTCGAACTGATGATCGTGATGACGATCATTGGGATCCTTGCCTCGATTGCGATTCCGAGCTATATCCGGTCGGTGCAGAAGGCGAAAGAGGCGGTGCTCCGGGAAGATCTGCACACGATGCGGACGGCGATCGACAGCTACACGGTGGACAAGGAAAAGGCTCCGCAAGCGCTGGATGACCTGGTGCAGGCGGGGTATCTGAAGTCGATCCCGAATGACCCGATGACCAGCCGCAACGACACCTGGATCACCAGTGAATCGGACACGATGACGGACATCAATGAGACGGAGGGTGGGATGGATGATGTGCACTCGGGGTCGGAGGGGCTAGCGAGCGATGGGACGACCTACAACACGTGGTGACGAAGTAATCCAAACATCTCCGGGAAGCGTCTACAATACAGAGGTGAGTCGTGCCTGCAGGACGGTACAGGCCTGCTCACCCGGGAGTCCCCCATGCGCATCCTGACGTTCGCCGTTCTAGTGACCCTCTCTGGATCGATTGCCCTGGCGCAACAGACTGGACAACAGCCGTCTGCGGTGCCTGTAAGCCCGACCGTTGCAGCGACTCCGGCAACCCAAACCACGACGCCGCCAGTTACGACGCCGCAAGCTACCGCGGCGCCGACGGAAACGCCTGCGCCTGTAGATGTTAGTGCGACAGCTGCGTCTACGACCGCGGATGCGAAGGCTCCCGATGCAACAGGGCCTGTGGCGAAAAAGGGGAAGAAGGGTGCGAACGCGAAGGACGTGGCGGCGACCGACAACGTAGAGATGGCGTCGCCGGGTGAAGATCTCGATCCACACATCAAGAAGGGGACGGAGGAAGATGTGGATGCGGTGGGGCAGCGCAATATAGGCGGCCGCGGGATGGGCAACTGGTACTCGACGAACTGGGAGATTGGGACGGGCAAGCAGTATTCGTTGGAGATCGAGAAGTCGTCGCATCTGGTGACGGACCCGGTGGTGGTGGAGTACATCAATCGAGTGGGGCAGAACCTGGTGAAGAACTCGGATTCGAAGGTGCCGTTCACGATCAAGGTGCTGGACACCGACGAGATCAATGCGATGGCGCTGCCGGGTGGATATTTTTATGTGAACTCGGGGCTGATTCTGGCGTGCGACTCGGAGGATGAGTTGGCCGGTGTGATGGCGCACGAGATTGCTCACGTGGCAGCGCACCATGCGGCGCGAGAGATGACGAAGTTGAACTATATGCAGATCGGGTCGATACCGCTGATGATTTTTGCGCAGGGATCGTGGACCGGCTATGGGATTTATGAGATGTCGCAGCTGGCGATTCCGCTGACGTTCCTGGAGTTTTCGCGCGAGTATGAGGCTGAGGCAGATTACCTGGGGATTCAGTACATGTACCGCGCGGGATACGACCCGCAGGGGATGGTGTCGATCTTTGAGAAGCTCGATGCGCTGGAAAAGCACAAGCCTGGCGCGATCTCGCGGGCGTTCAGCGATCATCCAGCAACGCCGGACCGGATTGCGGATGTGGAGCAGGAGATTGCAACGATTCTGCCGGCGCGGCCAGATTACCTGGTGACGACTTCTGAGTTTGACCAGGTGAAGGCGCGGCTGGCACGCATTCAGAACAAGCGCGGGATTCAGAATAAAAAAGGTGGAAATCGGCCTACGCTGCGTCGTGTCGGAACCTCGAATAATGATCCGAATGCGCCTCCTAGCACAACGTCGGATCAGCCGACGCTGGGGCGCAGAGACTAATAGAGCAGAGGGTAGAGTGTAGAGGATAGAGGGTAGAGAGGCACGGCTTAGGCTGTGCCTTTTTGTTGTCGCGGGATAAACTAGGAGCATGGCACAGCACACGACCGGCTACACCGATGACCACGCGAAGGCGGGGCTTGAGACAAAGTTTCCAGCGATTGAGACCTGGCGCAACCAATTCAAGGCGTACGAAATTTTAGTGGATGACCCGGAGTTCACCAGCGTTTGCCCGAAGACCGGGCTGCCGGATTTTGGGGTGCTGACGATTCGGTATATGCCTCGGGAGAAGTGTCTCGAGCTGAAGAGTTTGAAGGAGTATTTGTTCACGTATCGCAACCTCGGGATCTTTCAGGAGAACATTGTGAACCAGGTGCTGGATGATGTGGTGAAGGCCACGGACCCGGTGTGGGCGGAGATCAAGGGGGATTTTCGACCACGTGGCGGAATCTCGACGGTGGTGACGGCGCGGTATCCGAGGACGGAAGACTGGAAGTAGTCGTTTGGGCTCAGCACTGAGGAGGTGGTATTCTCCGGCAATCATGATGAAGAATTTGTCTACTGCTTCGTTGATTGTGGGTGTGTCGTTTTTGGTGTGCGCGTCGGCGTGCGGGCAGAGTGCTCCTTCCCCGAAAGAGGCGCGGATGGTGAAGACCGTGGATGCGGAGACGCCGGCGGCGGTGGCGCTGTTGCAGCGGCTGGTGGACATCAATAGCGGGACGATGAATCTTGCTGGCGTGGTGCGGGTGAAGGATGTGCTGCAGCCACAGATTGAGGTCCTGGGATTTACGGTGCGCTGGGATCCGATGGAAAAGCTGGATGGGCGTGCGGGTGACCTGGTGGCAGAGCATCCTTGCCCGATGGGGCCGGGGAAGTGCGGACTGCGGCTGCTGCTGATTGGGCACATGGATACGGTGTTCGATGTGAATTCGCCGTTCCAGAAGTACGAGATCGTTCCTGGCACCGACGGGCGCGTGGCGACGGGGCCGGGCACCTGCGACATGAAGGGCGGGCTGGTGGTGATGCTGGACGCGTTGCGGGCGATGAAGGCGGCGGGCGTGTTGAAGGATACGGAGATCAGGATTGTGTTGAGCGGCGATGAGGAGGATGCGGCGCGACCGATCAGCATCAGCCGCAAGGATATGATCGACGCGGCCAAGCACAGCGATGTGGCGCTCGAGTTTGAGAATGCGTTTCGCGATGGTGGGCTGGATGGCCACGATGCGGTGCGGATTGGGCGACGGAGTTCGATTACGTGGCACCTGGAGACGAGTGGGAAGAGTGGGCACTCGTCGGTGGTGTTTGGGGACAAGCTGGGGTATGGGGCGATTTATGAGCTGGCGCGGATCGTCGATGCGTTTCGGACCCAACTGCGGGAGCCGGGGCTGACGTATAGCGTGGGGTTGGTGCTGGGCGGCGGGACCGCGGCGCTGGACAGCGAGAAGACCGGAGGGACGGCGACGGGGAAGGCGAATGTGATTCCTCCGACGGCGCTGGCCGTGGGAGATATTCGTACGCTGAACGAGGGGCAGACGGCGCGGGTGAAGAAGGCGATGGAGGAGATTGTCAGCCAGCATCTGCCGCTGACGGATGCGCATATTTCTTTCGACGAGGCGTATCCGTCGATGGCCGTGACGCCGGGGTCAGAGGCGTTGCTGGCCAAGCTGCAACTGGTGAATGCGACGCTGGGGTATGCGCCGGACGAAGTGACGGACCCGGCGGTGGGTGGGGCTGGCGATATTGCGTTTGTGGCTCCGTATGTGTCGGGGCTGGTGGGGGTGGGCGCGATGGGGACGGGGGCGCATGCGGTGGGTGAGGTGGTGTATCTGGACTCGATTCCGAAGCAGGCGAAACGGATGGCGTTGCTGATGTACCGGCTGTCGGAGGAGAAGTAGCGCACGGCGCGGATGGCTTGCGGCGCGCCTGCGGATGGCGGAGCCTGATATCCTCTGCACATCATGACGATGGCTTCCACGACGGCGACTAAACCTGAAAATCGTGCGGTCAAGGGAGCGGTGGTTGCGCTCTGCCTCTTGACGGCGATGAACTTTGTGAACTACCTGGACCGGTATATTCTGCCGGCGGTGCAGGAGCAGATCAAGAGCCAGTTTCATCTTTCGGACAGTCAGATTGGGTCTTTGACGCTGTGGTTTTTTATGGCGTATGTGCTTTCGTCACCGATTACGGGGTGGCTGGGGGACAGGTTTCCGCGGAAGCCGATGATTGTCATCGCCGCGCTGATGATTGCGGCGATGAATTTTTGGACGGCCGACGTGCATAGCTACATGTCGCTGAACCTGCGGCATGCGGCGCTGGGAATTGGCGAGGCGAGCTTTGGGATTTTTGCGCCGGCACTGCTGGCGGATTATTTTGCCGACGACAAACGCAATGCGGTGCTGACGGTGTTCAACGTGGCGATCCCGGTGGGTGCGGCGCTGGGGTATCTGTCGGGCGGCATGGTGGGGGCACACTTTGGATGGCGGATGGCATTCATCGTGTCGGCTGTGCCGGGA
>DATCDL010000275.1:0-3413 GCA_036510715.1 Acidobacteriaceae bacterium | reverse complement strand
GCGGCCGAGGATGACCTTCCCGAGCTTGACCTCGCCGGGTCGTTTGGGCTCGCTCGGATTGGAGAGTGGCTTTGAGGGCGATTTTGCCATCTCTTGGATTCCCTCAGCGGCTAAAGCCGCGTTGCGATCATTATCTAATGGCGGGACTGAAGTCCCGCCCCTTCAAAACATGTTGACATCCAACGGCAGGGGCTGAAGTCCCGCCCCTTCAAAGCAGATTGGGGAGCTTGGGTCTCTACAGGTGAGAGATCTCCTTGAGGTGCTCGAAGCGCTGGTCGATCTCGGCGCGCGTGGTGCGCTGCAGGCGATCGGTGCCAAAGGCCTCGACGGAGAGCGAGCCGAGAACGCAGCCGTAGAACATGGCCTTGCGGAAGACTTCGGGGGTGAGCTTGCCTTGCGAGGCAATGTAGCCGTAAAAGCCTCCGGCGAAGGAGTCTCCTGCGCCGGTCGGGTCGACGACTTCTTCCTGCGGTGTGGCGGGCGCGCGGAACTGATTGTGGTCAAAGCCGTCACTGAAGCTGTGCGGGGAAAAATAGGCGGCGGAACCGTGCTCGGCGTACTTGACGACGAGGGATTTGGGGCCGAGGGCGAGGACGCCTTTAGCCGCGCGCAGGCTGTTGGTTTCGCCGCTGAGCATCCGTGCTTCGTTGTCGTTGATGACCAGGATGTCGAGCTCGCGGAGGACCTTGAGGAGGTTGTCGCGGTGAGCTGAGATCCAGTAGTTCATGGTGTCGCCGGCGACGAGCTTCGCGTTCGGCATATGCTCTCGCACGCGGGATTGCAGGACGGGATCGATGTTGGCCAGGAAGAGATATTCGGTGTCGAGATAGGACTCGGGAATCTTGGGCTCGAAGGCGGCGAAGACGTTGAGGTCGGTGGCGAGCGTCTCTGCGGCGTTGAGGTCCTTGACGTAGCTGCCGGTCCAGTGGAAGCTCTTGCCGGGGACGTGCTCGATGCCGGTGGTGTCGATGCCGCGGGAGGTGAGGACGGCTTCGTGCTCGAGGAGGAAGTCGTCGCCGACGACGCCGACGACGCGGACCTTGGTGAAGAAGCTGGCCGCGAGGGCGAAGTGCGTGGCGGCGCCGCCGAGCACGCGCTCGCGCTTGCCGCTGGGGGTTTCAAGTGTGTCGAAGGCTACGGAACCTACTACGAGAATTGCCAAGGTCTTCCTCTCTTGTCTTACGAGATTTCGTTGATGCGATGCGCTGCAAGTGCGTGGATGGGTTTAGCACCTACCAATACTTTCCGTAGAGCAGGTGAAGCTTTGCTTTGGTCTCTGCGGGGATGGCGGCGCGGTCGGTCATGATGGCGAACTTCGCGGCGGTCTGCGCGGGGCTGGCGCTGAGGTCTGCGGGCATGAGGCGGACGGCGGCTTTGACGACCTTCTGCGCGTTGCCGGAGTTCTGGTGCATGACGGCGATGACTTGCTCGATGGTGACGTCGTCGTGGCCTTCGCGCCAGCAGTCGTAGTCGGTGACCATGGCCAGGGTGGCGTAGGAAATTTCAGCTTCGCGGGCCAGCTTGGCTTCCTGGAGGTTTGTCATGCCGATGATGTCCGCGTCCCACGAGCGGTAGAGGTTGGACTCGGCGCGGGTGGAGAACTGCGGGCCTTCCATGCAGACGTACGTACCGCCGCGCTTGCCGACAACGCTGACCTCGGCGCAGGCCTTGGCGAAGACGTCCGAGACGATGGGGCAGACGGGATCGGCGAAGCCTACGTGGCCAACGACGCCTTCTCCGAAGAACGTGGCACTGCGGGAGAATGTGCGGTCGATGAACTGGTCGGGGATGACGAAGTCCGTGGGCTTGTGCTCTTCCTTGAGGCTGCCGACGGCGCTGACGGAGAGGATGCTCGTGACTCCGAGGGACTTCATGGCATAGATGTTGGCCTTGAAGTTGAGCTCCGAGGGGAGGATGCGGTGGCCCTTGCCGTGGCGCGCGAGGAAGGCGACCTTGCGGCCTTCAAGGGTGCCGAGGACGAAGACTTCGCTGGGTGCGCCGAACGGTGTTTCGACGCGGACTTCCGTGACGCCGGTGAGCCCGTCCATGTTGTACAGCCCGCTGCCGCCGATGATGCCGATCTCTGCCTTCGCCAAACCTGTCTCCTAAGAGCGCGTTGCGTTTGCATGCGCCTTGAGCAGTATATCGTTCGCGGGGGTGGAACGAAGTCAGCGGCCGAAGCTGTAGGAGAGCTTGTAGGTGATGCTGTCGGTACCGGGGTTTTCGGGCGCTGTATTGCGGTTGGAAAAGTGGTGGTAGCGGGCTTCGATGGAGACGGAGCGCCGGTGGTTTTCGGAGCGGAAGAGTTCCATACCGGCGCCGAAGTCGAAGACGAAGTTGAAGGACTCTGCGTCTGCGACCGGGATGGGACGGCTGGTGTACATGTAGCCTAGCGTGCCGATGAGGAACGGCTGGAGCGGGTGGTGCGTTCGCATCGAATATTTGAAACCGATGGGGGAAAAAGATTGGCCGAAGGTCCACTGGCGGCCGCAGGTGACGGTGTAAGCCTCGACCGTTGGAGGCGTGCCGGACGGGTAGCCCGGGAATGATAGTTGAATGGTTCCAGGCTGACAAAAACCAATCACCGCGCTCGACGACGGAGGCAGATACGTGACCGGTGTTCCATTGATGCTGAAGTTGCTGATCGTCTCGATGGGGTCGCTCTCGAAAAGAATGGGGCGGAGTTCGATCTGGTAGCCGAGGTCGGAGCCCCAGAAGCCGGCGACACGGCGGGTGTAAGCTCCTCCGAAGTCTGCGAGGATACGCTGCCGTGCGCCGCCGAGCAGAATGTGGCTGGAGGTGGGCGAGTATTCGGCGAAGAGGGTGAAGGTATTCTTGCGGCTGAACGTAACGGCTTGTGGCACGTCCTGGGCAAACGTTGCTGAGGTGCTGGAGACAGCGATGCAGAGCAGAACTCCGCAGACGAAACGGTTCATGCAGGACCTTTAACTTCGGCAGTGACTGATACTTTAGACGATCAACGGAGCCTCTAGAGGTTACTCGATTCCGAGCGACTTCCAAAGTTTATCTGCCTTGGACTTCATTTCAGTGGTCATCGTGAACGTTTTGGGGCACTCGCGCGTAGAGCTTTCGGCAGGCTATTTGCACGTGCACCCATCCCGGACTTCAGTCCTCCTGCAGGAACAACGCCACCGGCGATACCATCACCTTCAGCTTCCCGAGAGCATCCTGGTGGCAGACTTCAGCACCTCCACCTCGCGCTCGATGGCCGCCGCCGTTCGCGCAATTTGGGTGTCGACGATGGACCACTCCCTCTGCTCAATCGCTTCACGAACGGCCGGGAGAGTCTTGACGCCGTAGCCCGTGTAGAAGCCCGGCGCGTAGACCATGTTCTCGAACCACGGACGATTAGGGAGGCCGGCGGGATCCGTGAGGGCACGCTCGGTCTTGAT
>DATCDL010000274.1:0-3276 GCA_036510715.1 Acidobacteriaceae bacterium | reverse complement strand
TTCCCAACGGCATACCCGATGCCAGCGATCAGCTGATGCTGCTGATGCTTTGGTCGCTGCCAGTGACCGCGCTGGTATTGGGGTTGACGTGGTTCAAGCGCGGACGTGGACGCGCAGGCCATAACGGCGAGGTGCAACAATGATGCCCGAATGGCTGTGGCCGGCTGCGAGTGAGAAGGACCCGAATTCACCGGGCGACGATGAGCTGCGGATGATTCCTCGCTGGTCAATGGTGCTGGCGATCGTGTTGTTTGCGGGGATGCAGTACATCTTCCACGTGGTGATGCCGCACCACAAGCACGAACTGCTGCCGCTGCGGTTGATGATGGGGTATGCGTGGGGCTCGCTGGTGGCGAGCTATGCGCTGCTGCTGGGGTATGTGAGCCGCGATGTGAAGCGGCGCGGCATGTCGGCGGGTTTGTGGATGCTGGTGTGCGTGGTGCTGCCGGGCGGGATTGGCGCGGTGGTGTATTTCATGCTGCGGCAACCGGTGCTGTCGCGCTGCCCGAATTGCTCGACGTCGATCGCGGCGACGTATCATTTCTGCCCGCAGTGCCAGTTTCAGATGGCTCCGGTGTGCGGTGAGTGCCATCGCGGGGTGAAGATCACGGACGTGTTCTGCACGCAGTGCGGACACGACCTGGCGCGGGATGGGGCTCCGGCCCGGCTGCGCGTTTACGGCGATTAGGCTGCGCGTGTGCGGCGAGCAGGAGTCTGAAGGAGTAGCGGATTCGCGCGCGGGCATGAAGGAACAGGAAGCAACTGCTTTCAACGAGAATAGAATCATCAGATGGCCACGCCACTTACTGCGCTGATTATCGACGACGAGCCACTGGCCCGGCAGGAGTTGCAATACCTGCTGGACGCTGCAGGGAACGTGTCGGTGCTGGCGCAGGGGACCAACGGGATCGACGCTGTTGATCTGATACGGACGCACAAGCCGGATGTGATTTTTCTGGATGTGCGGATGCCGGGGCTGGACGGCTTCGCGGTGCTGAAGAAGGTGCTCGCACACGATCGCAAGATGAAGCTGCCACAGGTGGTCTTTGCCACGGCATTTGACCAGTACGCGGTGAAGGCGTTCGAGGTCAACGCGGTGGATTACATACTGAAGCCGTTCGATGGCAAGCGGGTGCAGCGAACCCTGGAGAAAGTTCGGGAGCGGCTGGGCGAACTGGGAGCCGAGGGCTCGGAGAGTGGGAGCGGCAGTGGTGCGAATGGCGAGGCGTTGACGGGGCGGGTTTCGAGTCGTGTGGCGGGCGCGGAGGCGAAGCTGGATGCGCTGCTGCGGATGGTGGAGGAGCAGGCTGCGATGGTGGCCGGAGGTGCGGTGTTCGGAGGTGCGGCGTTTGGAAGTGCGGCGGGCACGGGTGCGGCGGCGCATGCGGTGGGAGCGGCGAGATCAGGCAAGGTGGTGGTGCGGGCACAGAGCCGCCTGCTACTGGTGGACCAGAAAGACCTTTGCTTTGCGACGATTGAAGAGGGACGGATCTCGGTGGTGACGAAGGCGCTCGAGGGCGACTCGAACTGCAGGACGCTGGAGGATCTGACGGATCAACTGGATCCGGAGCATTTCTGGCGGGTGCATCGTTCGTTTGTGGTGAATATTCAGCATATTCGCGAGGTGGTGCCGTGGTTCAAATCGAGCTACCAGCTTCGCATGGATGACCGCAAACAGACGGAAGTTCCGGTGAGCCGGTCGCAGACCAAGCGGCTGCGCGAGCTGTTCAACCTGTAACGGGCCAGGTAAATGGCCAGGGCTGAGGCGGACGTGCGGAGGCTGCAGCTGCGGCTTTGCGGGCTCATACAGGAGAGCTGTTTGGGGGGAGAGCTCTGACCGGGAAGAGCTCCTGTCTGCTAGTCTTCCCGGAGGCTCAGGGGGTGCGATGCCGGAGAGTCATGAGATTGAAGCATACGTGTTCAAGCTGCTGTTTCGAGCCGTCGCGGGGGTGCTGCTGATTGCAGCGCTGGCGTATCCGCTGGATTGGGCGGTGTGGAGGGTGCGGGTGGCGCGGGGCGGGGGTATGGGGTCGGTGCAGGTGGACCTGTACACGGTGGCGGAGTTGAAGGGCGGGAAAGAGGACTACTACCCGAATGGGACGACGATGATCGCTTGCAGCAAGTCGCTCTACCCGCAAGGGGGGAACGGCGTGTGCTGGTGGGTGGAGCGGCATCGCGAGGTAACCCGGCGCTACTGAGGCTGCTGGGGCTGCGGGGTGGAGGAGTTCGGAGCGGGGGTGTCGGGGGAGGGTTTGGCGGGGGCAGCTGTGTCGGAGGACGGCGATTGAGGGGTGGCGTCGGGCGTGGTCGCGGGAGCGGGGTTTTCCGGGGCAGGCGGTGGCAGTGGAGTTCGAGCGGATCTGGGCTCGGGTGCAGGCTTGTAGCCCTTTATCTGGCCGTCGGGGCCGTAGTGGAAGTGGTGGTTGAAGTCAAAGCGGTAGACGAGACCCACGCTGAGGGGCTTGGAAAAAATGTGGCCGCTGGTGGTGACAGGTGCGGCGTATTGCTGGAACTGGGCATCGACCTTGAGCGAGACTTGATCGGTGATATCGAGATCGAGGCCGCCGCCGTAGGAAAAGACGTTGGAGACGGAGTCGAGGTAAAGGAGCGTGCCGGCTGGATTTGGGTAGCCACCGTTCTGGTAGGTAATCTTTCCGCGGCCGTAGAGGAAGTCGGCGTAAGGGTGATAGCGGCCGTAGAATCTAGCCATCTTGATGCCGACTAGGATATTTTCCTGGGCGTCTATCTTGCCGTCGTCGACGGGGTAGGTTCCGCGGGCTTCGACGGTGGGATAGAAGCGGTGGAAGGGCATGAACCCTAGATCAACGCCAGCGGTGATCCCGAGGTTTTTGCCTCCGCTGAGACCGGTGTAGGTTCCTGTCGCCGTTCCGAAAGCAGAGAACTGGAGGGGCTGGGTCGCCGTGGGAAAGGCTTGAGCGCCAGCGATGGAGCAGGCTGCAAGGGAGACGTACAGCAGCGTGATGGCGCGGAGACTCAAGTTCAAAGCTAACTCCTTGTCGGCGAACTGGTTCGATGACTATCGTAGTCGAATTCAAGAATTTAGACGCGGAAAGTTGGCTATGTGTTACCGCTGGCACGTAGGAATATTCCTACATTTTGTAGATCGGCACAAGAGAGATAAGTCATGAATCGGATCCGGACGGACTTGCACGGGGGATGGAGAGAGAAGTCGTTGGTAATGCAAAGGTTGCGGGGCTGAGGCGGGTCGCGGGCGGGGAGGGCTTTGTGGAGTGGGTGGGCGGCGAGGTAGTATTA
>DATCDL010000273.1:0-4453 GCA_036510715.1 Acidobacteriaceae bacterium | reverse complement strand
ACGAAGATTGAGGTCGGTGTACGGCTCGACCGATCCGGTGGTGCGGAGGGTGGTGACTCCGGCTCCGAGGTAGAGGTGCGGCGAGGAAAAGGGCAGCTCCGGGACGATGAGCGGCGGCTCGGAGTGGCC
Organism: Acidobacteriaceae bacterium; assembly: GCA_036510715.1. Classification (GTDB taxonomy): domain Bacteria; phylum Acidobacteriota; class Terriglobia; order Terriglobales; family Acidobacteriaceae; genus Granulicella. The sequence goes on along the minus strand of DATCDL010000273.1, from coordinate 4,324 downwards.
CTGCGCATCGAGGTTGGGGCGGGCGATGTTGTACATGTGATCGTGCATGCCGACGAGACCCGGGAAGACGGTGCGACCGGTGAGGTCGAGGATGATGGCGCTGGGGAAATTTTCTATTTTGGCGGAGGGGCCAATGGAGTCGATCTTGCCGTTGTGCAGGATGAGGTCCGTGTTTTCGATGGCGGGGGCACCGGTTCCATCGATCACGCGAACATGGCGGAGGACGATCCACTCGGCGGCGGGGACCTTGATGTAGCGCGTGACTGCGGGCGACGGATTGGCCGAGGAATACGCGGGCGGAGCCGGTTGCTGGGCGTGAGGGGTGAGCGCAACAGACGCAAGGAAGGGAGCTAGCAGCAGGGCGGGACGAAATCGCATGTCGGGAGACCTTGGCGCACAGGGATTCCCGGATGATAGCGCACTGCTGATTTTTACAGCAACCACTCGCAACCTTTCCGCGATCCAGCTACTCTCTTTGAACGGAGGTTTTTATGCATACGGGACCAAAGGTAGCGCTGGCTTCAGGAGGTGTGTTCGTTCTCGTCGTGGCTGGGCTGATTGGCAATCAGTACAGGAAGAACCATGAGGCGGGACCGGCCCGCAAGGATCCCTATGCGGACGTGAAGATTGACCCGGACGACATGGTGTTTCTGAAGAAGGAGCGACCTGACTCCCTCGCCAATGAGCGCGAACTGATTGGGAAGACAGTGTGGGTGAGTGCTGGCGGGCAGATGGACTACTACCTGGACAAGGGCAAGCATGTGGACTACGCGCAACCCGTGGGCACGCTGCTGGGGGCTACGCCACTGGTCATCAAGGATGTGTTTGAGCAGAAGGCTCCGTCGACCGGGCGTGCGGTGCTGCGCATTCCAGGGGGAGAACGGCAGGTGCTGCTGGCTTTCACGATGCCGAATTCGAGCGATCCCAAGAAGGAATACGCGACTCCCGTGGGCAACTACGCCAACGGTCTGTACACGCTGGTAAATGATGAGGTTTTCTTTTACGACGATCCGCACCAGTTGTACAAACATTGGGGAGCAGAGACGTGGGCGCACATTGACAAGCATGAGATGGTGCCGGGCATGAGTGAAAACCAGGCGATGATGGCGCTCGGTCAGGTGATGACACCCAGCTCTGACACGATGGGCGATCGCGACGTGACGTACGACAATAATGGGCACCCGATCGTGGTCGAGTTCGTGAAAAATAAAGCTGTGAAGGTGACTCCGCAGAAGTAAGTCGTCGATGCAAAACACCCCAGACTGCCGCCGTTGATGCGGATGCAGCCTGGGGTGTTTTGTTTTTGGAGGAGGGCTAGCTGCAAATTCCCGAAGCGTGTAGTTCGTTGCCGCTCCTGGCAAAATACAGGGGTCTCTCCGCTACGCCAAACGATGAAGCCGTTTGGCTCCGGTCGAGATGACAGCATTTTCGCTGGCTACTCACCGGAAAGATGCTCTAAATGCGCTGGGAAAACAGGTGGCCGTTTTCATGTAACCAAGAAAACGGCCACGCTTGCTTACTCGCTGCGGAAGAGGAGTGGGGTGAGTTGCAAAAGATTGACGCGCCAGGTGAGCCAGGTGTGCGCTCCACCGGTTTCGACAGCCACGGGATCGAAGCCTTTGGTCTTTGTCCATGCTACGAAATCGCGATTGGCCTTGATGAGGCCGTCCGTCGTTCCGCAACCAACCCAGAGCAGGCGGAGGTTGGCTTTCTTCGCGTTGAGGTCGGGGATGTCGCGATCGAAGGTGGGGTCATTTCCCTCTTCCTTGCTGCCGAAGATGGCAGAACTCATGCCGCCGACGTAGGCGAAGTCGTCTGGGTGGTTGAGGCCGATGGTGAGGCTCTCGAGGCCGCCCATGGAGAGGCCGGCGATGGCACGATTGTTGCGGCCGGGAGCTACGTTGTACTCGTGCTCGATCGCAGGGAGAATCTCGGTGAGCAGCATCTTCGAGTAGAGGGTGAGGTTTTCGGCGATCTGCTGTGGCTGGCCCCAGACGCCCCATCCATGGTCAACGAAGTTCAAATCACCATAGCCCTGGGGCATGACGACGATCATGGGAACGATCTTCTGCTCGGCGAGAAGACGGTCGAGGATGAGGTTGGCGCGGCCACTGGCGTCCCAGGCACCCTCGGTGTCAGACCAGCCGTGAAGGAGGTAGAGGACGGGGTAGCCGCCCTTGTGCTTGGCGTCGTAGCCGGGAGGAGTGTAGACGATGTAGCCTTCCTGATTTTCAGGCAGGTGCATCGCGACGTGCGTGGTGTAGAGATGGTGATCGACGCGGCCGTGGGGGACGTCGGTCAACTCCCAGGGTGCGGGCGTGGGTCCGGGGAGGAGAACGAAGTTGGTGAGCGTGACGTAGTTTTGGGTGGTGTCGGCGTTGAGCGGATCGAGCTTGGTGACGCCGTCTTCGATGAAGCGGTACTGATAGATTTCGGGCGGGAGGACGGGCGTGGTGAGGGACCAGAGGCCGTTCGCATCCCTGGTCATCGGGAGAGGTTTGAGGTAGGCGTCGACGGCGACCTCAACGGACTTTGCTGTCGGCGCCGCGTAGCGGAAGGTGAGGGTGTCGTCAGGATTGACCTGGTGACTTTGAAAGGCGAGAGGGGCGGGCGGACCCTGTGCGGCCGCGCTGAGGGAGGGCACCGCGGCGCCGAGGGAGAGGAGGAGAGCTGCTAGAACGAGTGGTCGAGACATGCGGCAAAGTGTATCGCAACGAAGTAACCGCTTGCATCTCGGCGGAAGTTGCAACGTGGTTTTCACGAGAAATGGGGGAGACAAAAACGTATGCTCGATCAGCCGGTGTTGCGGAGACCCGCGCTGATGCCGTTGATGGTGGCGGTAATGGCGCGGTCGAGTTGGTCGCTGCTTTCGCCACCTCGCTTGCGACGCAGCAACTCGAGTTGCAGGAGGCTCATGGGATCGACGTAGGGATTGCGCAGGCGGATGGAGTTTGCGAGAACCCGATTGGTCTCCAGCAATTCGGTCTGCTGCGTGACCGCGAGGACCATTTCCTGCGTTAGGATGAACTCGGTTTCGAGGGTTGTGAAGACGCGATCACGCAGGGCTGCGTCTTCGACGAGCGAGGCGTAGAGGCGTGCAATGCCGAAGTCTGCCTTGGCGAGGGCCATCTCTACATTGCGAATGATGTCGATGAACAGTGGAAAGCCGCGGGCCATCTCCTGGAGTAGTTCGAGGCCGTCCGGATGCGTGCGAGCAAACTGGTCCAGTGCGTAGCCGACGCCAAAGTAAGCGGGCACTACGTGGCGCGATTGCATCCAGCCAAAGACCCAGGGAATGGCTCGCAGATCGGCCATGCTGCGACGGGCTGCAGCCTTGCCGGAGGCACTCGCGTCGGCGCGCTTGGCGGGGCGCGAGCCGATGCGAGCATGCTCGAGCTCGGCTACCGGCGTTGCCTGCTCGAAGTAGGTGAAGACCTCGGGATCGTCGACGAGGTTCTCGGTATAGAACGCGAAGGACGTCGCGGAAAGCTCATCCAGTGCGGCCTCCCAGCGGGGGAGGATTTCGCCGGTGAGTTGAGGCACGGAGTCGGTTCCGGCAGCAACGCGTGCGGTGACGTCGGGGCGCGCGAGGGCGTCGAGCGAGGCTGCGATCATCAACTCGAGGTTCCACTCTGCGAGCACTACATCTGAATACTTCCAGTTGAGAACTTCGCCCTGCTCGGTGAGCCGCAGTTCGCCGGTAAAACTATCCAGCGGCTGGGCAAAGATCGCGCGATGGGTTGGGCCGCCACCACGGCCTACGGTGCCTCCGCGGCCATGGAACAGACGCAGCATAACGCCACACTCGCGAGCGACTTCGTGCAGGGCGCGGTGGGCCTTCCAAATCTCCCACGTGCTTGTGATCATGCCGCCATCTTTGTTGGAGTCGGAGTAGCCGAGCATCATCTCCTGCTTGCCACCCCACGCAGCGAGGAGAGGCTTATAGGCGTCGCTCGACCAGAGGTCACGGCAGATCGTTGGCGCATGGCGGAGGTCTTCAATCGACTCGAAGAGCAGCACCGGCTGCAGGCCGGGGTCGTGCTCGCCGTTGGCGGTCGTGCCACCTTCGACTGCGACGCCTTCATGGCGAGCAAGCTCAACGACGTTCAGCGCATCCTCTACAGCGCTGGCACCGGAGACGACATACTGCGTAATCGCGCCGGGGAGGGTCCGCTTCAAGTTAGCAATCGCGCGGAATGTTTCGAGGACTTCCTGAGTTTGTTCGGACTCCTTTCCGGCTGACAGATCAGCGAGCGCCGCTGTGTGCACCTTGGCATGCTGGCGAATATCCAGCGTCTGGAGATGCAGGCCGAAGGTTCGCACG
>DATCDL010000272.1:0-24367 GCA_036510715.1 Acidobacteriaceae bacterium | reverse complement strand
TGCCGCGAATGTGCGCCACCGTCCGGCATCCTGCATCGATGAGGTGTTCTGTTGCGAGGCGCCCGGCCACTTCGTCGTTCACCCCAACAAAGTTTGCTGATAGGCCAGCGAGTTCCCTGTCGATAAGCACGTAGGGCACACCGTTTCGCTCCATCCGTTCAAACGAGGATAGGTCTGATCCCGACGACGCGACTACCAGACCATCAAGGCGCCGCGCCATGAGTTGCCGGATCTCTCTCGCTTCGAGCTTCGGGTCCTCTTCCGAGGAAGAAATGATCAGTGAGTATCCGTGGCCGCCCAAAAGGAGCGACAGGGATTTAGCTACTTCAGCAAAAAAGGGATGCAAGAGGTCTGGAACGATCAGGCCAATCAAGAAACTGCGTCCGGTGACCAGGCTACGCGCCATCAGATTCGGCTCATACTCAAGATCTTTGACGCGCTTTAGAACGCGCTCTCGCGTGGCCTCGGCGATATCCGGATGATTACGCAGCACCTTGGAAATGGTGACAACGGAGAGTCCTAGATCCTTCGCTATATCCTTCATCCGGACTCTCATACGTTGCACTATACAAGCTGGCGAGACGCAAAGGAATAGTCGGACCACGCAGGAATTGAGCCCTTCAAGATGTTCACGTCGAGGTGATCATGCCGGCAATATATCCTGGTTCTCTCATCGACCAGAAGCCCATCTGTAGTTGAAAACGGGAGCCAGCATGGTGGTCACTTCGCGCAAGACCTCTCGGTTTGGCAAAGTATAGAAAGCCCGAAGATTGCGGCGAACCTCTTCGACATCGGACATACCCACCAGCGTGCTTGCCACCCGCGAATACTCAAAACAGAACTGCAGCGCGAGTTCGGATAGATCTTCTCCTTGACTGCGGCAGAACTCCGCAGCCTGCCCTCCGGCCTCGCGAACTGAGGCGGGAGATGGATGCCAGTCCGGTGCGTGGCGATCACTCAGAATTCCCAAATGCAGGGCGGAAGCATTGATCACACCGATTCCCTGCCGCTCCGCACTGGGGACAAGGACCGTGTCCAGGTCGTTACACAAGAGGTCATAGCGGCAATAGGAGAGAACCGTATCCACGGGCACAGCCTCCATTATTTTGACCAGCATCTGCGGCGGATATCCAGTAATGCCGATATAACGAGCCTTCCCTTCCTCCTGCAGGCGTCTCATCGTTGGGATTGTCTCGTGAATGATCTGGTTGACGTCTCCAAATTCGACATCGTGAACTTGCAACAGGTCGACATAGTCGGTGCGTAGACGTTTGAGTGAAGCATCGAGGCCCTCGCGAATGTGGGTACTGGAAAAGTCGAATACGTCCGTCCCGTACCTTCCACATTTGGTGGCGAGGATGACTTCTTTTCTACGACCTTCGAGTGCCTGTCCCAGGCGGCTCTCGGCCAGCGTCAAACCGTAAAAAGGCGACACGTCAAAGAAATTAATGCCTTGATCGATGGCGAAGTGAACGGCTCGGCTGCAGCCCGCGGGATCTACGTTCGCGTACACATTCCCGAGAGGCGACGCACCAAATCCTATGACAGAGACCTCGAGCTGAGTCTTTCCAAGGGTACGATATCGCATGCCCACGGGGGCCGCGTTCTCGTCCTGCAAAGGGCTGGATTGATGCATACGACCTCCACAAGAGTTGTTGGGAAAGGCTTGCACCTATCCAGAATTTGACACACTCATCCCCGATCCCATAGCGTCTGAGACGAAGCATATTTATTGTCGCAGTAAACGTGAACTAAAAGGGATTTATGAGGCGATCCAGGAGTAACGCGTGAAGGCATTTCAGATCCAGGCACCACGGACTGCGGCTGTGATCGATATTCCCCACCTGGGTGAGGCCGGGATGGGTGAGGTGCTGCTCAAGGTGAATCTTGTAGGGATGTGCGGCACAGATCTTTCGACCTATCGCGGAGCGAACGCGATGGTTGGTTTCCCGAGAATTCCGGGACATGAAGTTGCCGCGACGGTCGTGGAAGGGGTGGGGGATCTCACTGCGGGCACCGCGGTAACCGTGTCGCCCTACACCCAGTGCGGGACATGTCCGAGCTGTCGCCGTGGCCGACCCAACGCATGCCAACATAATGAGACCATGGGCGTGCAGCGCGATGGTGCGATGACGGAGTATATCTCGGTTCCGCGAGGACGAATTTATGCGGCGAACCTCTCGCTGAAGGAACTTTGCCTGGTCGAGCCCCTCACCGTAGGCGCACATGCGGCAGCACGCGGACGCGCGACTGCCGATGACACGGTAGCGGTGTTCGGATGCGGTGGCATAGGACTTGGTGCGATTGCGAGCGCGGCCTTCCGCGGCGCCAGTGTTATCGCAATCGACATGGACGACCGGAAGCTTGAGGTCGCGCGCAAGGCTGGAGCCAGTTTCCTGATCAATACGGCGCGACAGAATCTACATCAGCGACTGCAGGAAATTACCGAGGGGAACGGGCCAGACGTCGTGATCGAAGCGATCGGTCTGCCACTCACATTCCGTGCTGCAGTGGAAGAGGTGGCCTTCACGGGGCGCGTGGTCTACATCGGGTACGCGAAGGAGCCTGTCTCCTACGAAACGCGGCTGTTTGTACAGAAAGAGCTCGACATTCTCGGAAGCCGCAATGCCCTTCCAGAGGACTTTCGTGACGTGATTCGGATGCTGGAAGCTGGCAGATTTCCTGTGACTGAAGCGGTGAGCGCCATCGTTTCTCCGGAAGAGGCGGCCGCGACTCTCGCAGAATGGAGCGAGAACCCCGGACGATTTACAAAGATACAGGTAGAGTTTAGTGCATGATTGTTAGCGGCCCACGGGAGAGTTGAATGCACCTTGTCTCATCTGGAAAATCTATTGAAGGCGCTCCTCAAGGCAGGGACGGCGTGCGGCCTTCGATGTTCCCAACCGGCTACCTCTTGCCGTTCCTGCTGACGACGCTCATCTTTTTCTTTTGGGGGATGTCGAATAATCTCACCGACATTCTGGTGCAGCAATTTCGCAAATCATTTTCTCTCAGCCTTCTGCAGGCGCAACTCGTTCAAACCTCTGTCTTCCTCGCGTATGGAACGATGGCCATTCCATCGGCGCTCCTGATGAAACGTTTCGGATACAAGACCGGATTGATCGTGGGACTGATCGTCTTCGGTGTGGGAACATTGCTCTTCTGGCCTGCGGCAGTCGTTGGCCTTTACACGCCCTTCTTGTGTGCTTTGTTTGTGGTGGGAACGGGATCGTCCATTTTAGAGACGGCGGCCAATCCGCTGGTCGCGCAGTTCGGTGATCCAGCCACGTCCGAACAACGCCTGAATTTTGCGCAGGCGTTCAATCCTCCCGGGACGATCACGGGGGTGTTGATTGGCACCTGGTTCATCTTTTCAGGAATCGAGAAGAATCCGGGAGAGGTCGCCTCGATGCAGGCTCAAGGGACGTATGCTGCCTACCTGCACAACGAAATATTACGCGTAGTGCCCACGTATGTAGGCCTGGGCATTGCCGTGCTGATTCTTGCAGCGGTCATTTGGCGCACGCGCTTTCCTTCCAGTCTGGATACTGTTACGACGTCGCCGGATTTTGGGATTGCCTCTAGTCAAAAACAGCGAGGCGCCTATGGACGACTCTTGCGCAATCCTCACCTGATGTTCGCCGTGGTGGCTCAGTTCTTTTATGTTGGGGCGCAGGTCAGCACATGGAGCACGCTCATCCCTTACATGCGTGCCTACACGACAGCGAGCGAAAGGACGGCAGGCTACTTCTTGACCGCGACCCTCGTTGCGCTGGCGGTTGGGCGCATCGTCTCAACACCGCTGATGCGCTACATCTCCCCAAGCCTGATGATGGGCTGCTATGCAGTGATTAATGTGATGCTCCTGTCGATTGGAATTTCCAGACCCGGCATGGTCGGGGCGTATGCCATTCTGACTACGAGCTTTTTTATGTCGATGATGTATCCCACCATCTTTGCGCTGGGCGTCAAGGACCTGGGCGAAGACACCAAAATGGGCGGCAGTTTGATTGTGATGGCCATTGTAGGAGGAGCAATCTTTCCTCCGGCCATGGGCTGGATCACACGCCTGAGTGGGAGCGTCGCCCTTGGATATATCCTCCCTGCAGCAGGCTATATCGTCGTTGCCACGTATTCGTTCCTGGGACCTCGCATCAGTCGGCGAGCTGTAGTCCAGGCGCCTGCGATCATTTGATCTTTGGCGTATGAAACGATACGGAAGCCCTCAGACGGAGATTTGCGAATGATTGAAGGTGAGGCTTGGGTCCACGAGGCGGAATTGACTCTCGGTGATCAGGGTAGCAACCCGAAGACTGCCACTCCGTTGGGTGTTCCAACGTAGACCTTCCCGTTGATGATCAATGGCGTTATGAACTTGTTACCTGTTCCAAAACCATCTCTGTTAGCTGATGCCTGCGCGCTGTTGTAGAGCTCCTTGGCCAGATTCGTGGCGTCATAGGCATGAAGTACGGCCGTAGAACCGGTACTACTCTCCAACGCCCAGACGATGCCGTTGGCGGTGCCGTTGGAACTGATGCTCGGAGTCGCGCCTGGGTATGCGAAGCTGGTGGCAGATTGGCTGGATGGGGCGCTACTGAGCCTTGCGTTTGTAATGGAATAAGCTTTGAGGACATCGCCCACCCCGCCATAGTAGACGGTCTGGTTGAAGTAAGCGGGCATCGACCACGCGCCGTTAGGGAGCGCATTCGTCAGCTCCTGATAGAGATTCGTATTGTTCGCGGAGTTGTATTTACCGAGGTTATCGCGATCCCCGACATAGATGTTTCTATCTTTGCCGGCACCCACAACCAGGTGACGGACCTTGCCACTTGAATCCGTGAGATCGGGCAACAGGAGTGCTCCGCCAGAACCGAGGTCGATGTCGGCGTTCGACTCGGAGATCGAGTTGTAGGGCTCGAAATAGTCCGCGACCGCGAGTGAGTTGTTCGCCGTTGCGAGCTTAACAATAGCGTTCCCATAATCCGCATTGATGGGAAATCCATTGTTGTTGATTGTAGGATCCAGAGTGCCGTTGGCATCCAGAAAGTAGATATTTCCGGATGGGTCTGCGGCAAGTCCTGCGCCGCTCATCCAGATGGATCCTTCGTTTCCGTTCGGAGTCAGGTTGAGAATCTGGGTCTGCTTCAGAGTGTCTTCACTGTAGGCCATCACCCAACCGGTATAGGGCCGACTATCGCAGTGGGACGTCCAGCCAAGGTAGATCGTCTGATTCATCAGCAACAGGCCTGCGCGCTCAGCGTACTGACCGGGGGCAAAGATGACATTCCCGTTCTTACTATTGTCTCCAGTGCCAGGGTAACTACCGGCAATCTCAGTAGGACTTCCTGCGGTTTCTGCTCCGGTAGTGATATCCAGAGCATGGAGGCGTTGATGGTATCCACCACTCGAATCTTTGGACATCGCAACAATAAAGATCGTGCCGTTGGTGCCCCTGCGTCGGTCGATGACAGGGGTGGAGGTGATGCCAATCTCAGGTGTGATCTGGCCGCAGCCGTGATTATCGCTGGTCGTCTCGGCAGACCCGAGTGCTGAAACCTTCCAGAGCTGCGCCCCATTGTCGGCGTCAAACGCATAGATGCTGTCGTGTTCAGTTACAGCGTAGAGCACGTTATGCGTCTGGCTATTGATGGTCACGTCGGAGAGATAGAGAGGTTCGGCATCCACTTTGCCGTCGACCGAAATCAGATTGATCTTGCCGAACGTCGAGGAATGTACGTTGCCAGGATTGAGAATCGTTTCATTTGGATTGAGACCGGTGCGCGCGTTGTCATAGTGATAGGTCATCGCGTTGTTGCCGGTTGGAACCGTGACCGTGATCGAGAGACTGGCAGAGTGGCTCAGTGAGCCAGACTGTCCCTGAATATTGATCGTAGATGTTCCGACGGCGGCATCTGCGGCCGCCACAAAAGTGATGGACTGAGGAGCGCCGGGAGTGAGGCTGAGGGTTGATGGAGCAGCTGTGACGCCAACCGGAAGAACAGAGAGCGAGATGCTGATTGCACCGGTGAATCCGTTTATACCTGCGGCCGTCAACGTAACCTTTTGGCCGGAGGAACCGGTCGTGAGGGAAAGGCTCGTAGGAGCAACGGTGATGGAGAAGTCTGGCGGAGGAGCGGCAGCGACCTTGAGCGTGAAGGTGGTGGTATGCGAGAGCAAACCAGATGTGCCGGTAAGCGTGATCGTGCTGGAACTCGCCGAGGCTGTTGGCGCTGCGGTAAGCGTGATAGCTTGGGATGCTCCAGGATTAAGGACAAAGGAAGCCGGCTTTGCAGTGATGCCCGCCGGCAGCCCTGAGAGAACGACAGCAACGGACGAGTTGAAACCATTTAACCCTGTCGTTGTGGCGGAGATCTGCGGGCTGTCCACACCGGCAGTGAGGGCAACCGTGGCAGGCGTGGCAGTGAGCGAGAAGTCAGTGACGGGGGCAGTGGCAGCAGACTTCGAACTACAGCCGGTAGGAATGAACACAATGCAAGGAAGGGCGAAAAGCAGGACTAGCGACTGAGGCATGCGCGCATGGGAACTGTGATTTCGATGTCGGATAGAGAAGATCATGCATCTCCCGTATGTCTATTGTTGGATACGAACGAACCAGTCGTCCAGAGTTCATTTCTCATTTCCTCCCGGGGACGTTCGGTGATCTACAAAGTCATGGTACATCAGGCTCGATTCTCGATTGAAGAACCTTGCAAGACCCATCTCATCCGCAATAATTACTTAGCTGGCTTGGCAATCTCCACACCAAAAACGTAGGTGGGACCGAACATATTGGAGCGAAAGATAATCATTTTTTGATCGGGGGTAAAGCTGACATTTGGCTCAAGCGCGTAGTTGTGCTTGGACATATTTACTAGCTTCTCTGCATGCAGGACACCAGGATTAATGAATTCCTTGTTGGCAATTCCGATATTTTTAATCAGCTCTGGGTGGAATAAATAGATCCATTCTCCGTCGGGTGCTTTGGCTACCTGCCCCGGATCGCCGCCGTCACCGGCCATGAGAGTGCCGTCCTTACTCACGTTGAAGTGAATCGACCACTCGTTGCGGTTCATGTGATACCAGGTGCGTTCGCCCGTGGCCAGCTTCAAGGTAGCGAGCCAGAAATCCTGTCCCTTAGGCGTCTGTAAATCGTAGAATACCGTGTCACCGTGCCAGTTCCAGAATTCGTGTCCCGCTATCTCCATCGCCATAGTCCGCTTGTGCATCAATTCGTTGTGCGTACCATCGGTGTGAATCGTCCAGATGCGGTCGACGGACTGCCACGGACCTTCGTGGCAGTACATCAGCACGGTTGGGTCAGAAGGCGAAAACAGAAGATGGTTCACCCAATCCGTGCTGTGAAGGAGCGTTGTTACCTTCCCGTCTTTCAGGTTGAGCGTGTAGAGAACAAGGGGAATCCGAGCCGCCAGACGTTTCACCATCATCTCGCCCTTGCTCGCTGCCTGCTCCAGCGGACTGGTCTGAGCCTGCACTGCACCGGTGGATCTTGGGCCATTGTGGCCGAACTGTTCGCCCGGCCTATCCACTTCGTCATAGGTCCCAGCAGCGAGAGTCTCATCCGCGTTCACCGTAGCGATGTTTCCGTGCGGTGGCACCTTTGCGAGCATTGTCGTCTCGCCTGTATCAACGTTGGTCTTGTAGAGCGCGTTCTCGCCTGGCTTGAGGTAGAAGACGCTCGGAGTCGTGTGGCCAACAACGATCGTGTGTACCCTGCCCGTGACGACGGATCGCGTCTGCAGCGTCTGCAGATTGAGCACGGAGATGCCCTCGGGTGTGGTGTAAATCATCTCCTTGCCGTCGGGAGTATAGGCATTCACGTTGAAATAGAAACTCGCGGATCCAGGCTCATTCGTCAGCCGCACAACACGGTGACCTGTATCCTTATCGATCCATGACTTTGGCGGATTCTTAATCTCCGCTGCAGTGGGCAGCTTATCTGGCGATCGGGTGTCCCTATGAGCCTGCGCGTATGCGCTTGGAAGTGCAGCAGAAAGAAGGAGCGACAAAAGCAAAGAGTAAAGGATAGGTCGTTGCATGATTAACTTCCATCGGGAAACGTATGCGTAGGAAAGTGATTACAGGATCGTGGTGGCGCGGAGGATATCGCGGCCCGCGGGATGTGAAAGAAAGCCTCGGAAGCGACGAGGCGCTTCCGAGGGGTGGAGGTTTGCAGCAAAGTTCTAGAACGTTAGGTGCCCGGCAAATTGGAAGTCCCTCTGGTTGGCTTGCGCTCCAGTAAGTGTTCCGAAGGCATTACCGGCAGGTGTTCCGGGCGCGCCCCAGGCAGACGTCAGGCCGGTCAATGTCGGGTGGTTGGCTACGTTAAGGCAATCCACTTCGACGATGAACCGCATGCGCTCTGGAGTGATGTTGATGCTGCGACGCAGACTCACGTCATCATCCCAGAAAGATGGCTGACGAAGGCCAAACGGTGCAGTACGCGATACGTTGCCGATGAGCGTAAGATAGCCGCTGAGTTTGGGGTTGAGGGGAGTGGGAGCTTTGAATGCGTTGGGATCAATGTATTGGATACCGAAGCTTCGCATCTTGCCATTCTTGCGTCCGTTGCCCGTGTAGTCGGGGTTGTAATCCACCTCGCAGGTGCCTGCCGCGGGAGAGGTGCAACCACCGTACGTGATCACCATCGGAGTACCTACGGTATAGCGGAAGATGGAGGAGAGCTGGAGTCCGCCGGCAAGCGCCCGCACCAGAAAGTGGTCGCCACCGATGTGTCCCTTGCCAAACGGCAACTCCCACACACCATACATCGCGATATTCTGCGGAGTGTCGGTCAGCGCCCGTGAACGATCGATGCGGTTCTTCTTATAGGCTTGGGTTCTTCCTGAAACCGCACCCGCTGGGAGGTCGTATCCTGCACGGTACGTCCCATCATCTCCAATATTCGCGGACCACGTATAGTTCAGTGAATACGAAAGACCGTGCCATGGACGTTGCTCCAGAGTAACCTCCATCGCGTTATAGCTGATGTTGGCGACATTGCCCCAGGTGTTCGTTACGCCAGAGTACTGCGGGAATGCGAGCAGTGTTTGAGCGATCGTAGCCTTGGTCGCGGTCCCAGAGATACTTGCGTACGGCAACGAGTAACCGGGGAGATTTGCCTGCGCAATCGCGACGTTTGCAGGAGTCGCATAGGCCCCTAACAGAGGAGCCTTACCGGTGGAGTCAGCCACAGCGCCGAGTGCGAGTAGATACTTCGGGTCGAGCTGATTACTCCAATAGCCGCTGCCATTGGAGCCGCTGGCTAGCAGAAAATGACTTTGCGTTCCAGCGTAATTAAGGGTCAGCGTGAGGTTGTTGTTTAGCGCCTGCTGAATTCCGGCGTTGAACATCGAGAACTCAGGAGCACGCCCTCCGAGGTATGGATCGGCATAGGCAACACCACCTGGAGTAACGAATTTTCCAGAACCATTAATGTAGTTACCTGTCTCGAGTGTCTGGGTCGCCGCGCTCGGTGTGGTTGGAGTCGGCAACACGAAACCAGGTCCGCCATAGCCCGTATTTGCGAGACCGGAAGAGGTGAACTGTGTGCTGTTATTCAAGTAGTATGACGGACCAGCTCCAAGACCCTGCGTCGTTTCTGTAGGCGAGTTGGCAGAGACGTTGAAGCCTGTTGCTCCCGTTCCATTCCCTGCTCCGCCGCGGCCACCAACACCGCCGCCGATGGAGTAGACCAGGGCGTAGCCAGCACGAAACACCAGGGTCGGCCTGATCGAGTAAGCCAGCGATAATCTTGGGCCGAAGTTCTTGTACCACGACTGAACAGGTGTGCGGCATCCGCAACTAACTCCGGCTCCGCCTTGGTTGCCGGCGAATTGAAGCGCTCCCTTACTCCCAGTGACCGCATTCGTGAGGTTTGGATTGAGAAAGCTCCAACGATCCTGGACCTCGTGAAACGGGGGAAAATAGTCCCAACGCAGACCGACGTTCACCGTCAATTTCGGAGTGACCTTCCAGTTGTCCTCGATGTAAGGGGAGATGTCGTGATACCGACCACCTGTCTCAGAGACGCTCTGGATCGCAATGCCGGATGAGCCAGCAGCTCCCAATAGAAAGCTTGCATAGGAGAAGCCGGAGTTGGTGGTGTTCAACGAAGTTGTACCGGTGCCAAAATTGGCCGTCGAATTGGCCGAGTACGGGATCGTGTAAATACCGGAGTAACCTGTTTGCCCGGCAACGTTGTCCTGCAGCCACTGGGCTTGGATCCCGATGGTGAGGTTATGCTTTCCCTTCGTGATCAAGAAGTTATCAAGCAGTGTATAGGTATTCGGAACCGTGGTCTGGTTCGCTCCGCTGGCACCGTTGGATGTCCAGGCAGAGATCGCTGTAGGGTTCGCTGTGGTTGTGCCGAAGGTGGCTCCAGGAAACTCAGTGGAGGCCTGGCCGTCGGGGAGATTGGTAATCCCGAGATCGGCCACCGCGCGATACGGTGACAGATTACTGGTCAGCGACCCCACTGGTTGAGAGAACCGGTCGAACGCGAACTTTAGTTGATTGGTCATCGAATTCGAGATTTGCCATGCATGCTCCACATCCGCGATCAGAGGAATGATCGTTGCCGTTCCTCCGCTGGTGTAAGGGATGGGCAGCACGACGCCGCTGTTTCCGACCGTAAAAGGCACGTTCTTTCGCACGCCGTACCCTGCAACAACAGAGAATCGCTGCTTCGAGGTCAAATCGTAATCCAACCGTCCAGCAACTTCCCAGTTGTCATACCCCGACGGCACGCCGCCATAGTAATTGTTCACCAGCCCCGCGCTTGTGACAGCCGGAAGAAAGCTCTCCATCTTAAGAGCGATCGGAGACAGCTCTTGAGTGGGAATGGTATTACCCGGATACGGGTTGCGGCAGAGCGCACCACCGTTCGCGGCGGTGCATGCAGCCGTGGTTGTTGGATCATAGATGGGAACGCTGAGCTCGCTGAAGTTTCCTTCGCGCATAAGCGTCGTCGGAACTGTAAGAAAGTTTGGGTTGACGCCTGTGCGGCCATGATATTTGTCGTAGGTCACATAGAAGAATCCCTTATGGTGTGTAAATGGAATCGGGCCACCGCCAGACGCTACGAACTCTGACTGATGCTCATCCGGCTGCGGCGCAGGCACAACCTTCCCAGCGGAGTTTGTGAACGTCGCGTGCTTGGAAGCATAGCTCCAGGTGTCGAACATGCGAGCACGCACGTAAGCAGCGAAGATTCCATGGTACTGGTTGCTTCCTCCCTTGAGCGTGAAGTTAATAAGACCCGCACCTTCATATTCGGCGTCAGGGGAACTGGTCACAACCTGAAACTGATCGATCGCCTCCACGGGAATGGAATTGGCAACCACGCGGTTATCTCCCTGCTGGTTGATGGTGAAGTCCGGAACACCATCGACATAGACGGCTGCAAGGTAGTTTCCTGTGCCTCCAATCACTGGAGCTCGTGACCCAGAAGTGGTGCCTGGGACCAGCGTGGCGAAAGCTGTTGGGTCACGCTGTTGTCCGCTCATTTGAAGAGGAAGATTCTCATAGGTCTTATTCTCCAAAACGGCTCCGAGGGTCGCATTGGTGGTCTCAAGAGCGGGCGGGGCAAGGGTGACGGTCACCTGCTGCGTGTCGACGCCAACCGCCAGCGTCAGATTCAAGCCGCTTAGCCTGAGAGCATCGATATTGAAGTTCTTCTGCACCACTTGATTAAAGCCCGTGGCCGTCGCAGTTACGGTGTAAACGCCAGGCACGATGGGCGCGATGGTGTAAAGTCCACTGCCCGTACTCAAGCGTGTCGTCACAACTCCAGTCGCATTATTAGTTGCCGTTACAGTGGCGTTGGGTATGGCCGCACCGGTCGAGTCGACCACGGTTCCTTGAATTCCTGCTTCACCGCCCGTCTGCGCCCGGCCAGGGCTCACGAACAGTGCAAGCACGAAGATGCAGGCCATCCAGATTCCAATACGGCTCGCGGAGTTACCACCTCGTGCGAGGGTGTCCCAAACATTCCACTTATTCGCATCAACTGCGTTCATTACTTCCTCCGAAGGCACCAGCAGACATTTGTTGTAAGCGAAGTCAACCTTACGGGGGTGATTCAATCATTGTCAATAGAAACATTATTCCACAATGCGACTTACGACATCGGGCCCTGAATTATCCCGTACCCCCGTTGCACTCCAGCGCATCTCCCCATCACGGTCTATCTGCAAGTTCCAATAAGACAGAGTATCCGATTGCACAAGTCGATCCTCCCACCATGAAAGGTGCGGAATGGAGCAATTGAGTTTTATCTCGGAAGCTTCATCCGACTCACACGCAGCAATCCAGACTACTCAGTGTGAAACACCTCATTCAGTTCACTCCACTTTTCGCCGGCTTCAGCATCAGCCATGGACGACTGCATAGGATCCATAATGGCCCACCAACGCTGCGTGTCGGGACATGCTGACATTCTGCGCATATCTTCCGTGTAGTCGATTCCGTGGTACTCGAAGTAAGCAAATAGAAGACCGTTGCGCAAAAAAATGCTGTAGTTACGGATGTTGCATGCAGCGATCGTCGCAAGCACCTCGGGCCATACCTGGGCGTGATAACGAAGATAGGCTGCCTCATCTTCCGGATTGAGCTGAATGATCTGTGCGATGCGACGCAAGCGATTTCCTCCTATTCTAGATCTCTGTTTCTTAGAGTGGAAAAGCTAACTCGATGCGAGACCTAATGGCATGTGTCCCTGGAGGCGGAGCACGTAAGGAAGCTGCAAGGAGGTTTCGCCGACGGGCAGTGCGACGAGAAGTGCTTCATTGGTCTGGTGGAAACTCAGCGGGGACGTTGATCCAAGCAGGTTGACGCGCTCGACCTTTGCGCTGCTCGACGCGAAACTGACGAGCTTTGCTTGCTGCGACGGCCATTTGTAGCCGAAAGCATATACAGATTCATTCGCCGCGGTGAAGCGGAAGTCGGCGTCGCCAGGCAGGGGCAGCTTTGGCCTCGAAATGCGGGGACCAGCCTCCGCGGTCGATCCACCCTTCCAATCGCCCGGGGCTTCGTTGGGGATCAAAGGACCTTCGCCCATGCGAACCCATGGGTGAGAGCCGTAGATCGATTCACCATTAACTTTGAGCCACGCGCCAATGGCGAGGAGCGCTTGTTGCTGGACTTCTGGGATGGAGCCGTCACCCATGGGAGAGATGTTGAGCAGAAGATTGCCGCCTTCGCTCGCGATTTCGATGAGTTCTCGAACGACGCTCTCAGGGGAACGCACGGTCATATCCGTGGTGTAGCCCCAGGTACTTCCAAGCGCGTCGTCACACTGCCAGCCGGCGGCAGGGTAGATCCAACGCGGAGCGCGCTGTTCTTTTTCGAAGTCCTGAACGCTGCCGAAGAGGTAGGCGACGTCCTTGGTGGCGAGCGTCGCTTCCCTACCCCATTGGACTGCCCGGTTGTAGTAGTAGGCGGCGGCGCGCAGCTTCACGTCGTCGTAGGCGCGGGTGTTGACGCCGTTGTCGAAGTAGAGCAACTGCGGCTGATACTTGTCGATAATTTCCTGCACGCGGGCGAGCCAGTCGGCCTGGAAGGCTGGCGAGGCATTGGAGTTGTTGAACTCTCCGGGGATAGGGGGACCATAGAAGCCAGCGTATCTGGGATCGAATTCATCGTTAGGAATGCCGGGGGCAGGATAGGCGAAGAAGTCGTGCTCCATGCGATGGCTGGAACAGCCGAAGATGAGGTTACGTTTGCGCGCTGTGACGGCGAGCTCGCCCATCAAGTCTCGCTTCGGACCCATGCGACCAGCACACCATGTGGTCAGGTCACTGTTGTACATCGCAAAGCCATCGTGGTGTTCGGCGACGGGGACGACGTATTTTGCTCCAGCTTTTACGAAGAGATCCGCCCATTGATCGGGATCGTACCTTTTCGCGGCGAAGAGGGGGATGAAGTCTTTGTAACCGAACTTGTCCGGAGAGCCGTAGTGGTCGGTGTGCCATTGCGCATCGGTGGTGTACATATGGCGCTCGTACCATTCGTTGAGACGAGCCGGAATGGAGTAAAGGCCCCAATGAATGAAAATGCCGAACTTAGCATCATTGAACCAGCGCGGCACGCGGTAGTGGTCTCGCAGGGATTCCCATGTGGGCGCGAAGGCGCCGGGGATCATCGGCTTGGGTGTGGCATAGGCGTCGGGCGATCCGGCAGGAGCCCCCGTCTGCGCGGCTGCAAATCGCGGGAGCATGGTGGAGACGAGTCCGGAGGCAGCGAGTTGTCCGCCGCGAGTGAGCAGGCGTCGGCGGGTAAGAGCAGGAGCTGATCTAACTTTCATCTGTGGATCTGTCCCCGGTGCTGTGGTGATGAACTACTTCGCACGATATTTCGCTATGGCTTTCCCTTTGGGCGAGAAGTCTTTGGCAACCGGATCGTGGTGCAGCGCCTTGAATCCGGCGACTACACTTTCGGCGTTGATGATGGCTCCGGCGACGGTGGTGTGGGTGTGGGGGTCGCCGAAGAGCGGCTCGACAGCTGCCGGCCCCATTGCGTCATATTTGCGTGCTGTGATTTCGTTGAGGTCAATGAAGTCAGCGTGCTGTGCGGTGGCGACGGAGCGCGTCCACCCACCGTAGGTGGCTGCTCCGCGGACAATCCTGTTGTCCTTCCAGATCTTTCGGGGGATGAGCGAACAGAAGATTGGAGTCGCGCCTTTGGCCTTGGCTTCGACGGCATACTGCGTCATGTACCAACCGAAGGTATGGACAGTTTCCTGGCGTTTCAGAATGGGGTTGTAGATGTCTTTGTTTTCATCGCCTACGCCGGGGAGCGAGCCGCGCGCGCGTGAGGTGTCGTCGATGGGGCCGCCATCATTGTGCCCGAATTGGATGAGAATAATGTCGCCGGGTTTCACGCTTTGCAGAACGTCTGCCCAGTGGCCCTCGGTAATGTAGGTGCGCGAGCTTCTACCGCCGATGGCGCGATTCACGATGTTGACTTTGTCAGTGTTGAAGTACTGCGCGAGCTCGTCGCCCCAGCCCATCTGGTTATTTGCACCGTCGCCGCGCCCGTTGCGGACGGTTGAATCGCCGACGAGCCAGATGGTTGGGATACCAGGCTTGATGTTGGCAGCTGGGATAAACCGTATCTTCTGGCCAGGATCAGTGCTCACTGCGGAGGCTTGCTCTTCCTTGATCGCCATCTTCTTCAACTCGCTGGCTGCCAAAAGGTAGCCGCCGACGCCATAGGTATAGCTCGAACTGGGGAGATAGTACGCGGGTTCAGCGCCTGTCTGCTGCATGGAGCCGAGACGGCCATCCGCATAGACATGCTGCAAAATACCACGCCAGGCTCTCTCGATCACAGGATGATAGGTCTTGGCATCGAGCACGCCTTCATTCACCCCCCAGGCTATCCCATAGACCATCAAGACAGAGCCAGAGATCTCTGGTTGGGGGTAATCCTTCGGATCGAGGAGTGAGGAGGGCCAAAGGCCATCAGCTTGCTGTAGCCCGGCGACGCGAGCCGCCATTTGCTGCAGTTGCGTGATGTAGAAAGCCCGATGAGGATCATTCTCCGGGAGGTATTCGAGCGTACGCGCGATGCCGCCCATTACCCAGCCTTCGCCGCGAGACCAGAAGATCTTCTTCCCGTTAGGCTCGCGTTTTGTTTTATAGGATTCGTCGCGCGCGTAGAGATGTTCATCCTTGTCATACAGCAGATCAGAAGTTTGCTGCCACTGCTTGTTGAGATAGTCGACGTAGGCGTGGTCGCCGGTCGCTGCGTACATTCTTGCCCAGACGGGCGGCGCCATGAAGAGCGCATCGCACCACCACCATGGCAGCCGCGGATCGCCTGGCTTGAGCGTATCGAGATGGATGACAGAGTCGAGATCGCTGCGCGTTGGCGCGATCATCTTGTTGTCCTTTTTACCGTCAAATAGATAGAGCTCGAGATACGTCTGTGCAACGCTTTGATCGTCGGCATTGGGCAGGCGATTGCGCAGTGACCAGTCGAATTTTTGCGACATCGCGGTCATGGCATCGCGGTATTTGGGGTCGCCGGTGGAGGCAGAGGTTGCCATAAAGCCGCTATACAGAATGCTCCATGTCCAAATGCGATCGAAATAGGGCTGCGATCGGGCAAGTTCCCAGTCAGCTACTTTGCGCGTGGCCTTATCGATTGCGGCTGGCGTAATTGCAGGCGAGAGATCGACCGCGATCGGGCCCGGGTCGGCTGGGGCATCGCCGAAGTGGCGTGCGACGTCCTTGTCGATTCCCTGCTGCTGTGCGGGCGTTGGAGTTGAGGAGCTCTGGCCCTGAACCGTCAAGGCAAAGGTGGCGACGAGGGCAAGTGCAATGGTGCGTGTCCAACGATTCATATTCATCAGTTCTTATCCTGTTCTGCAAAACTCTTCATAGCGGATGTTGGCTTGTTGGGTGGTGCCTCGCGTGAGGCAATGCCAATGATATGACTGTCGTCTGAGAGTGCGACGACGCTGCCGTCGGTGGTGTGTAGTGTGACGTCAGAGAATGTCCAGTCTTTGGCGTCCGAGATATGGCCTGCAGTGACAGCATCGATTTGAAGATGCTTCAAGGTGAAGTGATCGAGTTGGAGTTCGGGGAATGCGTTAATCTCAAAGGCGGTCTTCGCGCCGGTGGCTTTGATATTTGAGATGTGAACATCATGGAAGTGCGCTCGGCCCTGGGCATCGGGGACAGGCGTTGCCAGGACTTTCCAGTAGGCAGGATAGTTGGTGATGCCGGATGGAATCTTTGCGTAGCTGTAGCTTGGGTTCCAGTTCATCGTGATGCGGAAGACAACGGGAACGTCGATCAGTGTGATGTCGTGGATGCGGATGTTCTCTGCCCAGCCGCCGCGAGTGTGGGCCGACTTGAAGAGGATACCGACGCCTACATGGCCGATGCCCGTGAGGTTGTATGCCTCGATGTTGCGGAAGCCACCGGAGGTTTCGCTGCCAATGGTGATAACGGCAGCACCGTCCCTCACGATGGAATCACGAAGGACGACGTCTTCGGTAGGGCGGTTGACTCGGAGGCCATCGGAGTCGCGACCAGCTTTGAGGCAGAGCGCATCGTCGTTGACTGCAATGTCGGCGTGCCGGACGAGGATGTGGGTGGAGGAGTCGATGTCGATGCCGTCGGTGGAGGGGCCGCGGCCGCCTTCGTTGTTGCGGATAGTGATGCCATCGACGGTAACGTTGGTGGAGTAGACGATGTGGACGGTCCAAAAGCCGGAGCGGCGAAGTTTGAGGCCTCCGCCTAGATGAATGTGGGCGGAGTCGAAGATCTGGATGAGGCGCGGGCGTTGGGCGTCATAGTCGGCCGCCCAGCGGAGGCCGCGGGGCTCGTACCCTTTGCGGAGGCTCCAGTAGCTCTCCCAGAATATTTTACCGTCGCCGTCGATGGTGCCTTCGCCTTCAATGGAGGCATTGGACTGCCGGTAGATGTTGATGAGCGCGGCTGGCCAGGACATCTCTATGCCTGCGATGCGGGTCGGCATGATGGGATAGTCGGAGAGGTGTTGCGAGCCAAGGAGGGTGACGTTCTTGTCGATGCGAAGGGTGACGTGACTCTTCACGAATACGGAGCCAGTGAGGTAAGTGCCGGGCGCGAAGGTTACAGTGTCGCCGGATTTGGCAGCGGTATCGATTGCGTTTTGAATTGCGGCGGTGTCGAGGGTGAGACCGTCACCTTTGGCGCCGAAGTCTTTAACGTTGAGGGTTGCAGCGCTGGCCGATGCGGTGACGACAGCGATTGCCAAGAGAGTAAGGAGGCGGCTCATTTCTGCTCCGTCGTGACTAGAAGAATAGAGCCGAGGAGGCCGGAAGAGATGGGCCTGACCTTGTCGAGGTCCTGCATCTGGAAACGGTTGCCATACTTCACGATAAGCGGCTTGTAGTCGTGAGGAGGAAGGGCCGACCAGGCGTTGAGTGCTGTGTTGTAGACGTGAATCTCGATGTGGTTCCGACCGGCCTGGAGATACTTCGATACATCGAGGGAATAAGGCGGGTGCCACAGTGCTCCGACGGGATGACCGTTGAGGATTACCAGGGCAGCTTCGCGCACCGGCGCATCGTAGTAGGCGTGCATGCCCGGACCAGTGCGGGTGACGAGTGGATTGGGTAGGCCGTCGGGCGTCGTCGCGGCAGGCTCGGGCTCGGAGTTCGGCGCGCCGGGTAGTGGCTTGCCGCCTTCTATTTTGAGAAAAATCGGGTCATGGCGAGGGATGTCAACGAGAGTGAAATCGCGCGCATAGATGGCCTCGCCGGAATAGTGGAGAGTGGCAGGATCGTCGATCCAGTCGGTGAGCTTATCTTCATTGATGGTCTTGCCGGTGGTGGCAAAGGTGACCCGCCAATCGTTACTGAGGTCAGCGAGTTGTTTGGTTGGATTGGGTGTGGGGGCGGAGGTTTGTGGGTCGTTGGAGAAGACGAAGACGCGGGACTGATAGGGCGCGAGTTGGATGGGTTGCGCCCTGGAGGAGGCTGCGGTCGCGGCGGCAGTGTCCGGGTTCCACTGCTCAGCGAATTTATGCGTAGTCGCGAAGTTGGCGGTGGTGTTGATCGAGCGGTTGCTGGTGTTGACGACGAAGTAGATGTCGGCTGACAGAAGTTTGCGGCGTATGAAGCCAATCTGATTCTTAGTGGCATCGTCGGCGCCGAGGAGTTCGAAGTCAGGAGAGGCGGCAGCGTGCAGGGCTTCGCCCAGCTGCGATGGGTCTGCGATGAAGGTGAGCTTCACAGAGGCTGCTTGGGAGAGACCCTCCGGAGACAGCGAAGGTGCGCGACCGACGGCAATGACTTTTCCGCCTTCCTCTATATAAACTGCGATCTTCTTCAGAGTTTCGGCGGGGATGCGATCCGTGGGAGGGAGAACGAGGATTGGGTGGTGGATGCCGAAGCGGTTGATAGCATCGGCATCGATGAAGTCGAAGTTATAACCGGCGCTGAGAATGGCGGCAGTGAACGTGGGCGGGATGAGCCTGGCCATGGCCGCAGTTACGCTGACCTTTCCTGGGGAAAAGCTGGTCCATGCGTCATCGGTTGGGAGAAGAACAGCGACTTGATTTGATGGTTGGCCCTGGCGCATGAGATAGCTGATGCGCGTGATGTAAGCCGTGACCGAGGGCATCACGGGATGCCAGGGGTTGTGGTCATTGAGCGCTGCAGCTGCGTAGAGAGACCAGCCGGGTTCGCTAACCTGGGGCGCCGAGTAGGGCCAGCCATGGAAGATGAGCTGATTTTCTCCCATGATGAAATCGATGTCCGCCTCCGACTTCATGTCGAGCGGCGTGGCGCGGAACACGGGCGAGTGCAGCCAGGTGAAGGTTTCGCCCGAGGTAATGTTGTGGCCGAACACATGATTTGCCGAGGTGGCCCAACGCAGGGTGGAGAAGGCGCGCCACTGAGGGCCCTCGCCCTCTGCAAGCCCAACGAGGTTCTGGCTCGAGAAGCTGACGGCCGGTTCCCCGTACGTCTGGGAACGGAAGAGGGTGTGATGGGCGATGGCCCAGTCGTTGATCTGGGTGAGGTAGTTCTGATTGACGAGTTCAGTCAGTGTCCGACCATAGTCATGACGGATGGCGTCGGCTGCGACGGAACCGCCTGCGACGAGTTCGGCAAGGTGGGGGATGAGATCGTAGCCGCGGCGCTTCAGGAATTCTGCAGGTAGGTCGGGGGTCCAGTCGGCACCATAGGCTTCGAGTGAGTCGGAGAAAATTGCATACGGGGGCGTTGAGCCAAAGGCGTTGACGAGCGGTTCGCCCACAGACCTAAGGTAGGCGGCGACGGCTTCGTGGCTGAATGGATCGAGAACATAGCCCTCGGCTCCGACGGCGGCGCGCTTCACCTTTTGCCGCGTGTGGCTCGCGATGAAGAAGAGGACGACGCGAGGCGTATCACTAGGTGTAACCGTGATTCCGGCAGGGGTCGGCTTGAGTGAATGAGAGGTAACCGGATTCCAGTGGCTTGGGGAACCATTGACGACGCTCGCTGCGATGAGCGAGTCTCCGTCTGTGAGCGGCGGAGTAGGTACGGCTGTCTCTCCGGGACTGACTAGAACCTGCACCGTACGGAGGCGGCCTGCGGCCTCCGCCAGTGTGGTGGCGGGACCGCCGTAGGGCCAGCCGCTGCATAGCGTGACGTCGATGCGGAGACCGAGGCTGCGACCTTCGGCTTGCGCGTAGTGGACATCGTCAAGCATTGCAGGCGAGAGGAATGGAAGATTCTTGAGGCCGCGAGCGGGGTCGTCGAGGACGACGGGATAAACGAAGGCGAGTTCGGCACCGCCGATGCCGTCAGCTTTCATCTGCTGGAGTTCGCGGAGGATCTCCGGCTTCTCGACGGCGACACCGAACCACCACCAACGGACCATGGGACGGGCGTTGTCGGGCGGCGCGAGGAAGTGTTGGCGTAGTTCGGAGATGGTTTGCGTGTCGTTGGTGCGCTGCTGAGCGGTGACAGCAATCGAGACGAAGAGGATGGTCGCGGCGCCAAGAAGCCGACAAACAGCGACACCCCAGTGCGTCCTGCCCGCACACATTGTTTCTAGCTCAAGCTTCATACGCATCCGTGCAACCTCGAAGAGATCCTATTTGGTCTGTGGTGAATTTGTCGCTGTGGTGTGCGGCTCGGCATCCGCCGTAGCCGCGTTCAGGATTGGGTGGGCAAGCCCCGCAAGCATTGGGTGATCGCTCGCAGAATGGGAGAGATCGAAGATCACGACTTCATTGGACCCGGTGTGCAGCCATGGGCCGGGTACGAAGAGTGTCTTCTGCGGGCCTTCATTCCAATAGCGACCAATAGCGTGGCCATTGATCCAGAGTGCACCTTTGCCGAGAGCGCTCACATCGAGGAACACATCGCCGGGAGTAGCTACGTTGAACTTTGCAAACAAGAAGTGCGGCCCCGCGGCGGCATTCTTGTCCTCATGACTGGCGCGGGATGGGCGCATATTTGCGGCGGAGTCCATCGGTAGCGAATAGTTATTCCACCCTGTGATGGGCTCCCCTGCAAGCTTGACGAGATGGGTAATTCCCTTCACCTCACCACGCATCATCTTTGTAGAGTTGATGCGTCCAGAGTTTTCCACAAGAATGTCCAAACGTGCACCTCTTGCGGCACTCAACTGGAGATGGTCCTGATTCAGTCTTCTGTCGATGGTGCCGACGAATTTACCATCGAGGTAGACGAGCGCGTAGTCATGGACCTGGTCCAGCACAAGGGCGCCGTCGGCTGCGCGGTCGAGAACTTTGCGGTAAAGGATATATCCATACGCTTGCCCGAGCGCTTCCATCGTCAGAGGATTCTCGGATCGGATCGGCTTCGTCAGATGATCCCAGAGAGAGATTGCATGCCCGGCTGCGAACGGTGCCAACTCGATCACCGGCGGCGATGAGGGCACCGGAGGGAGCGGGAGCCGGGAGTACTTTGCGAAGACCTCGCGGTAGGCATAGAACTTTGGCGTCGGATGTCCAGCCTCATCGAGAGGCGCATCGTAGTCATAGCTGGTGACGTCGGGCAAGTAGCTCCCGCCGGTCCAACTGGCGCCACTCATGAAGCCGAAGCTGGTGCCGCCGTGAAACATGTAGATGTTGACCGAGGCCTTGTGGTCGAGGATGTAGCGGAGATCGGCGACCTGCGTTTCGGTAGAGCGAGTCTCGTGAGGATGGCCCCAGTGATCGAACCAGCCGGGCCAGTATTCCGTGGCGAAGAGTGGCTGACCGGGGCGATCTTTGGCGAGCGCCGTGAGACCGCGTTCCGCACCGCCGGTGCCGAAGTTTACTCCAGAGAATACGCCGGGAAGTTCACCGGCGGCCAGACTCTTCGAGGGGTCCACGGTGTACAGCATTGAGGCGTCGAAGCCCGCGTGCACGAAAATCTCCTTCATGTGCTCCATGTACTTTGTGTCGTTGGAGAAATTTCCGTACTCGTTCTCTACCTGCACGGCGATGATGGGACCGCCATGACCGATCTGCAGCGGTGCAACCTCCTTTGCGAGGCGATTGATCCAGCGCTCGACCGGAATCATGAACGCGTCGTCGTTGGTGCGAAGAGCGGTGCTCATCTTCGGATCGGCAAGGAGCCAGGAGGGGAACCCTCCGAACTCCCACTCGGCACAAGAGTACGGGCCAGCGCGCAGGAGCACGTTGAGATGCTCCCGCTGCGCGAGTCGGATGAAGGCTGCCAGATCGAGATTGCCAGAGAAGTCATAAACTCCAGGCCGCGGTTCGTGGACATTCCAGAAGACGTATGTGGCAATTGTATTGAGCCCCATGGCCTTGGCCATCTCCATGCGGGCCCGCCAGTACTGGCGCGGAATGCGAGCGTAATGCATCTCACCAGAAAGGATCTCGATGGGTTTACCATCCAGTTCGAAGTGGTTTCCGACCACGGCAAACGAGGGCTTATGTTCTGGAACGGACTGCGCCGCGGCAAGAACCGTCATCCAGTCAAATGCAAATACGCAAACCAATACGACAATGCACTTCATCGCAGACAATCCCATACCTGAGGTGGGCCGTCCTGGTCCAAGCCCGTCAAAACGGAAGGAACGCATCATGCGACAAACTCCTGACCTCACCTTCTCGGTCACGACCAAACTCTACGGATTTTATACAATACATGTCAATAGACAAATAGTTTCTTGATATAACAATAGATACGCACGGTCGCATCAGCCCAATGTTATGAAGAGCCACTGCCCTATGAATCTCCGCCGCTCCATCTCCATTCTCAATCGAAGACTCCGCAACATGATGTTGCTCAGCATCATTCTTTTCTCATCCTGCGTACCGCTCATCGCGCAAACACGTCTGAACTTCAATTGCGCCCGCACAAAGGTCTCGACTGACAATATCCAACTAACCTCGTCGACGATTTACAACGGTACATCGTCACTCTATGGCTTCGATCTCGACACGATGCCGACAAGTTTCCATCGAGGCTCTTGCAGCAGCGCTCAACCTTTCTTCTTTTCGACCGCGGCGAAGGATGGGAACTATCAGGTCACCTTGGTCCTGGGCGGACCGCGTGCGTCGACTACAACGGTACGCGCTGAATCGCGCCGCCTCTTCGTGGACCAGACGAAACTCAAGCCCGGTCAGTCGCGCCGTGTCGTCTTCAACGTCAATGTCCGCACTCCCGCTATCTCTCTAGCTGGAGAGCAGCAATCGTCCGCACCCTTCCCCCAGGTGAAACTCAAGCCTCGGGAGATTGGAGCACTCGACTGGGACAACAAGCTTACTCTTGAGTTCAATGGCGATCATCCCTCTGTGCGTTCGATCTCAATCCAACCGATCGATAGCGTGCCAACGATTTACATTGCGGGGGACTCTACGGTCGTCGACCAAACGAAGGAGCCGTGGGCTGCATGGGGCCAGATGTTGCCTCTGTTCTTCGACTCCTCCATATCCATCGCGAATGAAGCGGAGTCAGGAGAAACAATTCGAAGCTTTGTGGGGGAACGTCGCTTCGATAAAGTCATGTCCACCATCCGCCCTGGCGACTACCTAATGATTCAGTTTGGACATAACGATCAGAAGCCTGGAAAGGGCTATGTGCCTGCGGCTACCGACTTCAAAACGTACCTGCTCCGCTACATTTCCGAGGCTCGCGCACATGGCGCGACGCCCATCCTGGTTACGCCAATGAACCGCCGCAACTTCGACAGCAATGGCAAGATCGTTCAGACACTTGGGGATTACCCGGAGGCGATGCGCGAAGTGGCAGCCGAACAGAAGGTTGCACTCATAGACCTGAATGCAATCAGCAAGACTATCTTTGAGGCAATGGGCGAGGCCGGAACGCTGCATGCTTTCGTGCACTACCCACCAAATTCCTTTCCAGATCAGCCCGATGAACTGAAGGATAATACGCACTTCAACTCGTACGGCGCCTACGAACTTGCGCGTGCGATCGTGCAGAACATTCGCGACCAGAAGCTTCCGTTAGCTCGCTATCTCGATCTGCCAATACCCCGATTCGACCCTGCTCACCCGGACCCATTTAGCAAGTGGCAACTTCCACCCAGCCCAAGTTCTTCCGCAGCAACTCCGTATGCAAGATGACCTGGTACTTGGCTCCTACAGGGGGCAACGAATTGAATGGAGTAACAACATGGAACTAGATTCGCTTCCGATCAACCGGCCAACCGCATTCGCCTCCGCGAAAAAAGCTAAACGTCGCCTATGGAAATATCTGGCTCTACCGTTGCTCTGCTGTGGGGGTTTCAGTTGGGGACAATCAGTCGCTCTCAGCGGCATTGCGCATGCGGCGTTTCGTGTCACTGATGTTGCAAAGACGAGCGACTTCTATCAACGACTCGGCTTTGTGCAGGCGTTCGCCTTCAGCAAAGATGGC
>DATCDL010000271.1:0-2014 GCA_036510715.1 Acidobacteriaceae bacterium | reverse complement strand
ATCCCAACGTTCACATTGGAAATCATTTCTTCGCACACGCGCACGCCGTGGTGCGAGAAGGTTGCCGCCTCGGCGACAATGTCGTTTTGCAAAATGGCGCGGTCGTCGGCGCAGATGGATTCGGTTTCGCGAAGGACGACCAGGGCCGCTGGCACAAGATTCCGCAATCCGGTCCAGCGGTTCTCGAAGACGATGTCGAAGTGCAGGCAAATGCCTGTATCGACCGCGCCAGCGTGGGTGAAACGCGCATCAGTAAAGGCGCGAAGGTCGACAATCTGGTGCAGGTGGGCCATGGCAGCACAGTAGGAGAAAATACTTTGCTCTGCGCGCAGGTGGGGCTGGCCGGTTCCTCGCACCTGGGACGCAATGTCATTTTGGCTGGACAGGCCGCCGTGGCGGGACACTGCTCCATCGGCGACGGCGCAATTTTGACTGCGCAGAGCGCCGTCTCGCACGACGTTCCACCGGGCAAAGTAATGAGCGGTTCGCCCGGCATCGACAACAAGTTGTGGCTGCGCTGCGTTGCTGCCTACACTCGCCTGCCGGAGATAGTGAAGCAACTCCGGAAGCAGGGTAAAGAAGACTAGAGGCCGAGATCAATTATGTATTGGGTTTACGACATACCAAACTGGCTTTTCGAGGCCCTTACTATATTCCTGTTTGTAGCGTTCAGCCTGGCAGGATTGCTTCTCACCCGAAAGTGGATGCGCCGCATCCACTTCGAGCAATCCTATAACGATATCGTCGGTTTTTATTTCGCCGGAATCACCGTCCTCTACGGGGTCACATTGGGCCTGTTGGCCATCGGGGTGTGGACGACTTTTACCGAGACGGAAGGAAAAGTGGCTCGGGAGGCAGCGGCGCTGTCCAGCATCTATCGCAGCGTCGGAAGCCTGCAGGAACCTATGCGTGCCCAACTGCAAAATGACCTTCACGAATATGCCCGTCAGGTGATCGACGTCGGTTGGCCTGAGCAGCAGCACGGAATTTTACCAGCAAAGGACGGTGTGGCCCTGGACAAATTCCAAAAGGATTTTCAGTCGTTTGAGCCGGCCACCAAAGCACAGGGAGTTCTCGAGGTGGATATTTCGCGGGAACTCGATGCTCTGGAGGCATCGCGAAGCATTCGTTTAGATAGCGTGACCGATGAATTGCCCACGCCGCTATGGACGCTGATCCTGACAGGATCATTGATCTGCATTGTTGTTACCTGGTTTTTTCACATGCAGAGCCTGAAGATGCACATCTGGATGACGATCTTTTTTTCGGGGCTTCTCGGTCTGATGGTCTTCATGGTGGCGGCGCTCGACAATCCGTATCGCGGAAAAATCAGCGTTCGCCCCGAGCCCTTACAGCGCGTGTACAGCCAGATGCTCAAACCGGGCAAGTGATGGACGCCCGACGGGGCGGATACCCGATCCAACACTGCTGTCTACGTATTGCCAGACGTACACAGCGGGACCTCTTCCGCAAGGCGGTTGGTCGGAGTGGGCAAGAGCAGACTTACCATAACAACCACCGCAAAGTTGGCGCATAGGGCCACAAAGCCGGCATTCAAGCCACCGAAAGGATCCCTCCGGGTGAGGACCAGAAATGCGGTTCCGGCAACGCCAACGACCATGCCCCCGAACACGCCCGCCATCGAGACCCGCTTCCAAAACAGGCCCAGCACGACGCCGGGAAAGAACTGCGTGACACCGGCGAATCCGACCAGCAGGAGACCGACCAGACTGGCGGAGTTGGACATGGCGAAATACAGACTGATGAGACTGAGCGCCACGACCGTCATCCTTGCCAATTTCGCCACTTGCCGGTCCGCCATGCCGGGCGCGAAGATGGGCCGGTAAAGGTTCTTGGCGAACAATGTGGAAGCTGTCAGCAGAAGAATCGCCGCGGGCACCATCGCCGTGAGAGCGCCCGCTCCGCCGATGACGCCGAGCATCCATGCCGGAAAGGTCTGGCGGGCAACGGTCAGCAGAGAAAGGTCTCCATTCGCAAGACCTGGCACAACCAG
>DATCDL010000270.1:0-2934 GCA_036510715.1 Acidobacteriaceae bacterium | reverse complement strand
GCGCGCCAACTTCGGAGTACCGCGTCCCAACGCCAAGTCCCGGGAGAAGCGACGCTGCTCGATCACTTCCTGCCGAGGGCAGCATTCGCTTCCAGTTTCTCAAATACGTCTTCAGCCCGCCGCAGGGCCGCCTGCACGTTTTCGCAGATGTTTTCGCGACCGATGATATCCTCAAATTCCGCTTGGTGGATCAACTGCGCAGGTTGTTCTCTCGCGCCGCATAAAATCAGCGTCCGGCCGGTTGCGTGCAGTTCCTTGGCAACTTCTTCCAGAGCGAACAGCCCGGTCGCATCCAGGGCGGTCATGTTGCGTAGGCGGAGGATAACCACTGGCGGCAACTCATGAATCTTCTCCGTTACCACGGCAACCTTCTCGGTCGCACCGAACAGTAAGGGGCCGTGAATGCGGAAGATCGTCGCGTAGTACGGGATGTCTTTGTCTTGCAGGATGTGGACCCGCCCGTCTTCCACGTAGTCGTCGGTCACCTGCGAAACCGTGGTGGTGCTGGCTACGCGGCTGATAAAAAGCAGCGCCGCCAGAATCATCCCGGCCTCAACCGCGACGGTAAGGTCCGCGAATACAGTGAGCGTAAAGGTCACCAGCCAAACGCTGATGTCGGTTTTGGTGAGTTTGAGCAGTTGCGGAATTTCCCTCCACTCGCCCATGTTGTACGAAACCACCATCAATATCCCGGCCAGCACCGACATTGGAACAAAACTCACCAGCGGTGCCGCGAACAGCAAAATGCAGAGCAGGGTCAAAGCGTGGATCATGCCCGCAACCGGAGACTGCGCTCCGGCACGAATATTGGTCGCCGTACGCGCAATCGCACCCGTGGCCGGCAGCCCGCCAAAAAGGGGCGACACTATATTCGCCATACCTTGACCGATCAGTTCGACATTGGGATTGTGCCGGTCGTTGCTCATGCCGTCGGAAACTACCGCCGACATCAACGATTCAATGGCGCCCAGCATGGCGATCGTAACCGCCGGGCCCAGCAGACCATGAATCAAGTCCACACGAAAGCGGGGCATAGCAAAATGAGGCAGCCCGCTGGGGATGCCTCCAAAGCGGCTCCCGATGGTCTCCACCGGCAACTTGAAAAGCACCACCGACGCGGTGCCCACCAGCAGCGCCACAATCGCTCCCGGAATACGGTTCGATACCAGACGACAGACCACCAGAATGGCAACCGTGACCAATGCCAGAGCGGTGGCCCGGTAGTTGAGGTTGCCGAAATGCCTGGCCAGAGTTTCGATTCGGAGCCAGAACACGCCCGGAATCTTGTCGATCTGCAATCCGAAGAAGTCTCTTATTTGCGTGCTGGCAATCAGAATCGCAATCCCGTTGGTAAATCCGATGATGACGGGCCGTGGGATAAACTTCACCGCCGACCCCATACTGGTCGCGCCCATGATCACGAGTAGTACACCGGCCATCATCGTGCACATGAACAATCCATCCACGCCATGCGCGGCCACGATGGCAGCGATCACTACAACAAAGGCGCCCGTCGGCCCGCCGATCTGCGTTTTCGAGCCACCCAGCAAGGAAATAAGGAAACCGGTTACGATGGCGCAGTAAATACCCGCCTGAGGTGTGAGGCCGGAGGCGATGGAAAAGGCCATAGCCAGAGGCAGAGCGACCAGTCCCACGGTGACGCCAGCCACCAGATCGTGAGAACACTTCTGCAGGCTGTAGTCGCGCAAACAGAGGACAGACTTGGGCAGCCACTCGTAAGGGAAAGCGAACGCCATTGAGGCATTATGTCAAAGTTGCCGGTTACAGGGCAGTAACCAATAGTAGTGCGGTTCCACCGTCTCGACTGTGTCTTGCTTTGCGAGCTTTACCAATTGGCTCTGATTGCGGGCGGATAACGGGCAACCCGGAAGTTAACCAGAGCAAACTTGCAAGGACAAATCCTCGCCTTGGATTACTTCCTGTTTGCCGACCAACCGGGAGTTCGCCCTACTGTGGTTTGCGTTTCAGCGGCTTGCCAATCGCAAGCAGGAAGATGGCACTCTTGTCTCTTGCGTGCGGCGAAAAGAAGTTAATCACATCATCGTCGAAGAAGGTCAGCCCGGTCGCACCCAGGTGCTGGGCATAAGCAGCCAGGTAGATCCTGCCGCCAATGGCACCCGCCTCGAGCTGGACGGCCCGGTAGCCGCGGTTCCCGTATTGCTCCAGAATACGTTTTAAATCGGCGAGAAAGAAGATGTCCACGCACGCGTCCGCCGGCAATTCCTGCTCCAGTCCAAGATGATGGGCCTCAGCGCGAAATTCTCCGGCCTTCAAAAGTTCCAGCGTGTTCTCCTCACGCCGGAAGAAGTAAGCGCCCGGCTTGAGCCCCTGCACCGAATGCACGATCAGGTAAAGGTCGTTGAGCTGTGTGCCGGGAGGCTCAAGAAAATCAGCTGGAAGACCGCGCGTGGCGCAATCGACAATGGTTGAGAGTTGGTCCAGTGTAATAGATGCAGTCTTATCGAACGTTCGGGTAGAGCCACGGCGCAGGATTACCTGCTCGATCGGGTCCTTCGGTTGTTCTTCTTCGGGCAGTCGCGGGAGGCGAACGACCTCGCCCGCCGGAGCGGTAGATGGGAAGACCTGTTGCTTCCCGCGCCACTGAGCTACTTCCTGTTCGGACTCAAGCGAAGACGCGTCGTGCATCTCAAGCATGGCGGGATACTCGACCTCACGCTCCGAAAGCTGGATCGTCTCCAGGCCGAGCGTCGGAGCCTCTCTCAGAGGTGGCGGCGAACTCTCCGATTTGCGGCCGATCAGTACGAGGCACAACGAAACCTCACGCCGTGTATCAAGATCCAGTAGGCGGTTCACCTCGCCGTCCACGAACCCGAGCACGATCTCGGCCGGCAGCCCCGAAGCGGCAGAAACGGCCAGCATATTCGCCAGCAGCGTGCCGTTGTCCCAACCGAA
>DATCDL010000269.1:0-4891 GCA_036510715.1 Acidobacteriaceae bacterium | reverse complement strand
CGTCATCATCAAGCCGGATTTCCCAGAGTGCATAGACGACTTCGGATTTCTTTGGTTCGAGGATGAAGCCGTCGTTGCCGGGTCGGCAAACTGGGTCGTAGCAGGCAACGCTGCGGACGCGATCACGAAAGAAAGGAAACTAGGTCAGTAGTAGGAGCGCTGAACGGCTTCGCGGGTATTGGTGAGCTTGCTCAAATGCGGAAATTTGAGACGGTTCGCTTGCCAATTTCCTTAACGAGCGATGCAAAGTAATTTTGGGTTTCCAGTGAGTCCCCAGAAACAAGCGAGTCCTAGGAAACCAGCATAAACACTGGTTCTGGACGTCATATCACCTTCTGCATCGGCAAGTGATTTTTAACATCATTATTATCAAACACATACGCAAATGTATGCTGATCTATTCAAGCTGTTTTGGGCCCAATTTCCGAGACAGCTAGACGACGTACGTCCACTCGCTACGCGAGCGAACCGATGGTGGAAAAGCACCCAAATGAACAAAGAGTTGTTGCATTGTGAAGTGAAATGTCTTGTCTAGCAGCGTCACGGCAAGAGCGGACTCTTCGGATTTAGTCCCGGTTGAAAGCGGTGATTGACGCTTTGCTCTCCCTAACACGCGATTCATCTTTCGAATTCGAGCGTACCCAGTTCGCCTACTGATTTTGCAAAATGCAAAGGCTAACATGATCCTGATGATGCGAGTCGAAGCGAGATGAGACATTCCGACGCATCACGCACAAGGGCGTCCGCCGAAGCGAACGCCCTTGTGCGAGATGCGTCGCCCGGTTAGAACTCGTACTTTAGCGAGTACTGGAGCTGACGAGCCGGAGACAGGGTTGAGGTAATTTGACCGAAGGTCGACAGCGTGGAAGCCGTTGATCCCGGGGCTGAGTAAGAAGCAATGTTGCCCACATTGAACGCATCGATGCGGACCTGGATGAATTGCTCCTTGTACGTGCGGAACTGCTTGAACATGGAGGAATCGACGACGCGGTATCCCGGCGACCGTTCGGTACCGACGTGCGCTGTTCCGAAGGAGTTGGGGAGTTCGGCACCGTAGGCGCAAGTACCGTTGTCTGCCGAGGCACAGGGAGCCGCACTTGGACCTGTCCCGAACCAGTGGAGCAGCGAGCGGTTCATGACCCGCAGCGGGCGGTACTGGTTGGCACGTGCGCCACCTCCGTTGTTCGAAGCTGACGCATTGCTGCTGCCGATGGTAATCGGGAAGCCGGAGTACAGGACGGCCTCCGTGGAGACCTTCCAGCCACCAATGGCCCAATCGACGAAGCGGTTGGCGTGGTCACCGTATTCCCGTCCGTGGCCGAACGGAAGAGCATACGTACCGACGAAGTTGGCTGCGTTACGGGTATCGAAGGCCGCTACACCGTAATCGCCATGCGGATTGTAAATGTTCTGCGGGTAGGTGCCTGGGCCGTCGACGCCACCGGTACCGAAGTAACCGGGGTTGTTCGTCATGTTCTTCGCGAAGGTGTAATTGAAGGTGAACTCCAGGCCGTGCCATTGCCGCTGGCGCAGTTGGACCTGCAAGGCGTTGTAGTTCGAGTAGCCTTCCGCCAATGTCAGGTACACCTGACCGCCCTTGCCGACAAGACCAATGAACGGCTGAGTCGCCGTATTGGTCGCCCCCGGAATTGTTTGCTGGTTGATCGGCTCAGGAATGACGAGATGCTGTGCGACATTCCCGACGTACCCGATCTGGAAGGTGAAGCGAGACCCCACGAGTGTCTGGAGGGTGAGGTTGTACTGCTGAATCAACTCGGGCTTGATGTTCGGGTCCCAGGCCTCGTACTTGTTCGAAGCGCCAGGAGTAAGCCCACCAACGTTGAAGCCCTGGCTGACCTGGATGGGTGTTCCACCGCTCGCCGCCGAAGGCACCGTGCTGCTGTACGAGTACTGAGGGATGAATGGAGGGTTCTGCGTGAGACGCTGCGCAGCGCCCATGCCTTCAAAGTCGTCCGTGACGCCGTAGCCGCCACGGATAACCATCTGCGGGTTCATCTGATAGGCAAACGAGACGCGCGGCATGAACTGCGTATGGTAGGCGTTGTACAGCGCACGGCTGGCACCGTTCTTGCCTGCAAAAAGCAGACAGGCGGGGCAGTTCTGCGGGTTCTTGACGTCAACGTTGACTTCTTTGTCGTTGACTTCATACATCGGCTGGTCATAGCCATAACGCAGGCCGATGTTGAGCGTGAGTTTCGGCGTCACCTTCCACTCATCTTCGGCGAAGTATGCCGTACGATACTGGCGTTGACCATCACGTCCTGCCGTACCGGAAACAGCCTGGAGCTCGGACGCATCGATGACAAAGTCCGCAAAGCCGTAGCCTTTCCCGATTGTAGGATTCACCGTCAGATCCTTGGTGAATATGCCGTTGTAAGCAAACTGACCCATGTTGCCGTTGTTGCTGGCGTAGTAGTAGTTCTCCTGGTAGCGCAGGATCTGTGCGCCAGCCTTGACGATGTGCTTGCCGTGCAGCCAGGTCACCGTGTCGCCATAGTCGAAGATGTTGTCGATGGTATTCTGCACGACACCCAGGGTGCCGATGTTCTTTTCGGCGGTGGAGATGTTGGTTTCCGTGAAGCCGGGGTACGGGCTGGCATAGGGATAGCCAACTTTCATATCGCTGCCTGCAGGGAAATTACCGGTGCTATCGACCGGAATGCCGCTGAGATTACGGATACGCGAGTAACCTGCGCGGAACTCGTTCTGCAGGCTCGGGCTGAAGGTATGTACCTCATTGATGACGCCATTCCAGAACGGATAGTCATTACCACCCGGAAACTGGAAGGCAAGGACGGACACGATGGGCCTATCGTACGAGCCACCATGTGTGAAGCGCGCCCACATGTTGTCTTTCGGAGAAACCACATAGTCGACTCGAATGTCGCCCTGGTTGTTGACGGCGGCAGACTTGTTGTATCCGCCATAGTTGTTGGTGTCCGGCGAGTTGAGGTTGGTGCTGGGACGGTTCGGCTTCGGATAGAACTCCGGATGGGCGAAGACATACGCAGCAACGGGGTTGTTGACCGGGATCTGATTGTTCACATACGGCATAGCTGCCGTGAGACCGTTCGTGGTGTTGTAGAGCTGGATGTATTGTGTCGCAGGAATGGACTGACCAAATTCGTTCGGTGCGCCTAAGAGCTCAGAGAAGTCGCCCGTGCGCATTCTGCTCGAAGGCAGCGAGATCACACTGGTTCCGGCCGAGGTCTCGCGAAAGCCCTCATAGTCCATGAAGAAGAACAGCTTGTTCTTAAAGACGGGACCGCCGAACGTGGCACCAAACAGGTTCTGGTGGAAGACGCCCTTGGCAATTTTGTTGTAGTCGTTGCTCCAGGTGTTGGCAGTGCCGTCCTGGTTCTCGTAGAACTCGTAGAGGCTGCCGTGGAACTTGTTGGTTCCGGCCTTGGTGACGGCGAGGATTTCTCCGCCGTTCACGTTGCCGTATTCGGCGTCGGGGTTCCCGGTGATGACGCGCATCTCGCCAATGGCTTCAGACGCGGGGTTATAGGCGATGGTGTTCTGCAGCGGCTCGTTGATGTCCGTACCGTCGAAGATGTAGTTGTTGGTCTGCATACGGTTGCCGTTGAAGGACGGCTGGGTCGACGAGGCAAAGGATGTGTCGCGCTCTGTACCCTGCGTGCTGCCTAAGGAACCGTAGGTCGGCAGGACCGCGCCGGGGACGAACACAGTTGCTGCGGAGAAGTTCTGGCCGGGAAGGGGCATGCTCTCGAGCATGTTCGAGGTAATGGTGGTTCCCAACGAGGCATCTTCTGTTTGAAGGATGGACCCGGAGTCCGCAGCGACATCAATAGTCGTGGTCACTTCTCCCACTTCGAGTTTCAGGTCGATCCTTGCGATCTGGTCGATCTCCAGCGAAAACGGATGATTGGCCGTGACCTTGAAGCCCGTCTTTTTGACGGAAACGACATAGGTGCCGATGGGGAGAGTTTGTATGTTGTACGCGCCACTATGGTCCGTCACCGTGGTGGTGATGACACCGGTGTTGACGTTACGGGCTGACACCTGTGCCGCAGGGACGGATGCGCCGGTCTGATCCGCCACGCTACCGCGGATGGAACCCGTGACCGTTTGTGCCCATGCGGCCGTACAACCAGGAGCGATGATCAGAGCCATCACTGCCAACCGAAATGCGATCCGACGTAACTGTAGAAACATAAATTGCCTCCCGCGTGCCGTTAGCGAAGCGCTCCCCGCCATGTTCTTGCGTGGGTCTTCAAGCCTGACAGCCACTTCTGGTCCGTCGGCCTGTTTGGAACTTGATAATCAATGGAGAGAGTCCATGCGGTGAAGCGTTTGTTTCACATTGATATTAAATTTCAGAATAGATGCGACGTTATTGGAACATTGGCCCACTGTCAAGTCGATCCGTGTATAGGAACGCCGTGTGCGCACTTTTCGGCTCGAGCCTTCCTGTGCGGCTATTTCCCTTGCGGAAACTGCCATGCCATCGCTTCATACTTCCAAGTCTCCTTGCAGCAACCCACTTTTCTTGCTGGCCTGAGCACTCCTGTTTGCTGGAACGAATCCTTCCCCTGATACAAATGTTTCCAATCACGCAAGATCTTCGTTTAGTATGGCTCAAATGTTTTGGATGTCTTTGCCGCTCTTCCCCGAATAGCGAACAGTTCGCAAATAGATTGTGAGACTCCAGTCCGGCCTGCATCGATAGCCATCGTGCAGGTCTCCTTGGGTCAACTTTCTGCAGTTGTACCGGATGTGCGAGGAGTGTT
The DNA here is from genome assembly GCA_036510715.1 of Acidobacteriaceae bacterium. Taxonomy (GTDB): domain Bacteria; phylum Acidobacteriota; class Terriglobia; order Terriglobales; family Acidobacteriaceae; genus Granulicella. The sequence continues at coordinate 116 of DATCDL010000269.1, read as the reverse complement.
CTGCTATGCGAGCAAGCAATGATGCAATCGGCTCCGGATTTAACTCCGATCTCGAACTTCGTCTCAATGAGCTCAGCGATCGGCGCCAGCAAATTATCCGCCCTGTACTCGAGTCT
>DATCDL010000268.1:0-2854 GCA_036510715.1 Acidobacteriaceae bacterium | reverse complement strand
CCGGAGGTTGCAGACCGCATCTCCGATGAGTTGCACAGTGAACGCCTGACCATCCAAGCCGTAATCGAGGTAGCGCCAATCGGCAATCGCGCCGAAGTTAACCGCTGGGTAAAAGAGTGCGCGACTGTCTTCGATGGAGTCGTAGCGTGAACGTCGATACTGCCTTCCGCTCTATCTATGGCCGTGATCCAAATCCAGAGGAAACGAACCGATTCAATCGCATCGGCAAGGAGCTGGATATTCGGGACAACGATGCGATATGGGCCGTGGCATTTCTACTTGGGCACCATCTCGATCTTGCGAAACAGATGCCGGGTCAAATCGATAAGCTGATTTCACAATCGCTTGCCGACTATACATCGGCGATTTCCAATGCACTCAATTTGGCCGAATCCGACCTCGCTGCAACCAAAGCAAGAATCGAGGAAACGGTAAGCCAGTCTGTTGTCGCGTCCGCGCAAAAGGAAATTGCGCGAGCGGCGCGGACTATTGCGTACAGCACGGCGCGGAAATCGTGGCTCCAGTGGCTCGGCGGCGCTGCTATCGTGGGAATGCTGTTGGTGGGCGGGACGTTCTATTGTGGATACAAAGTAGGGGATGACAGTGGATATGCTCGCGCGCTCGATGTCAAAACTGCATCGAGTTGGGCCGCGTCGAACTTGGGACAGGCCGCGTACACAATGGATCAGGATGGAGACTTGCGCTCTCTGGTTCGCTGTGACCGTGACGGCTGGACTGTTCAGCGCAGCGAAGATGGAAAGCACCGACTGTGTGTCGTGCGTCCTGACCGCGACGGAACCATTTCCGGCTGGTTTGTGCCGTAGGTTCTTAATGTCCAATGTTGATATTCGCGAACAATTCGGAGAGCGCATCCGTGCCCCACGCCAGGAGCCCTGTACCGAGGTCGAGATGGCAGCTGTTCTGACGATGGACCGTAACTACCTTGCCGATACCGAGACAGATATTAGACCTCAGCCTGACGATTCGGATTACAGTCAATTCCGTAAGTGCATCGTCGCGGAGCGGACCAAGGCGGGTTGGTGCGATTTGCGTTTTTGGGGTGCGAGCGAGCTTGAGGATGATCCTTATTGGGACTGGACGGCGGCTCGCTCGTGGTTGAGGGCGAGGAGGCGGGAGAGGATCTCCTGGTCGGTCAGGTCGGAGGGCCAGCCGTAGGCGGCGAGGACGGCCTGGTCCAGTGTGCGGTGGGCGTTGGCCAGCCATTCGGGTCGCGCGTTGTAGAGCTTGGTGAGGGTGCGGTCTTTGAGGTCTGCCTCGGAGGCATTGGGTGGGTTGAGCCATGCGTCGCGGAGGCGGACAAGCTCGCGTGCGGCCTGGGCGATCGTTCGGACGATGGGGGAGTCGGCTTCAGCGGGTTCGGTGCCGGGGGCAAAGGGGAAGGGAAAGGTGTCGAAGGTGGTCTTGGGTGTGTAGCGAAAACCGCTTTCAGCTTCCCGCAACTGCGTCCCGACCTTCCGCGCCCACAGCTCATGAGGGCAAGAATGAAGTAGCCCCATGAAATAGTCGTCCGAACGGGCGAAGACGCACATTGCCGAATCCGGCAGTTTTTCTGAGCTGATCCACGTAAAAATGCGATGCTTGGATACCCTGGGAGTCGCCGCATACCGATCCAAGCCTCGCATAGCGAGCCTCATGCCGGGGTTAGGCTCTCCGTGTAACCACCAACGCTGCTTCCTAGATTCCCGGCGATTTAGTGATCGGACAGGATACACGTGCTTCTTGATGTACTCAAACGGAAGTTCGTACAATGCTGCTTCACTTACCGACGTTTCGGTGCCAAAGTCGATGACGTACCTATGTTGATCACGATTCGTTATGTCTGTCGCGTTCAGATAGCGCTTTACAACATCCGCATTGCTCTTCCCATTAGGGTTGGTCGGTGCCGCGAGCATTTTACGGGCCGTGTCACTTGAAAGATCAAAGGCACCATGCATTTCTGTTCCCCGAAAACAGATACCGTGATTCTCAGAAAGGGATTCGATTTTGGTGGTGTCCAGTGCACCACTGATGTCTGCGAAAATCGTCGGCACTACCTCCCCATTGAGGACCGCTACGTCATCGGTGTGGCCCGTGAACGCGATGAGCGATACATGCACCGTTGCTCCATCCAACGTCCAGTTCTTGTCTGAAATCGCCCAAAAGATGACCCCAGTCTCGATGATCCTCTTCAATGTCTCCTGATTCGCCCCACCGCGGATTCCTTGGGTCGCCAACAAGCCAACCCTCACGGTGCTCATCTTTTCGACCTGCTGCCTCGCTCTTTCAAACCAATACACAACAAGATCGGCAGCCCCTTTGACTCTGCCTTCATATAACGATCTTAGATCGTCGCAATATGAGTCTCCAAGCGACCTCTTCATTTGTGCGCTTCCGAGGAAGGGTGGGTTGCCGATGATGAAGTTAGCTTTGGGCCACCCGGGTTCGTAGGCGTTGCCTTCATCGTCGTAGCGGAGGATGGCGTCGGCGTGTTCGATGTTGGAGAGCCTCTCGAGGATGGGTTCGCGGTCGTCGGGGATGCCATGCTCGTGCTTCCACTGCAGGTAGCCGATCCAGACGACGATGCTGGCTAGCTCGTGGGCGTAGAACTCGGTCTCGATGCCATAGAGCTGCGAGGGCGAAACCATCTTCGGTAGGACCATGGAGATGTCGTTGGCGGCGGCGAAGCGTTGGGCTTCGAGCCAGAGGTCCAACATGCGGCGGAGGGCGAGGTACAGGAAGTTGCCGGAGCCGCAGGCCGGGTCAAGGACGCGGACGGCGGTGAGCTCGTCTATCCATGCGGAGAGAAGGGCTTCTGCTTTGGGGCTGGATTTGAGAAGCGACCGGCTAGATTTTG
>DATCDL010000267.1:0-5753 GCA_036510715.1 Acidobacteriaceae bacterium | reverse complement strand
CGTCATCCTGTCCGACGGTATTCGCGGTCGCGCTGCAGTTCCGTCCGGTGCCTCCACTGGCGAGCACGAGGCCGTCGAGCTCCGCGATGGCGACCCTGAGCATTACCTCGGCAAGGGCGTCCTGCAGGCCGTCGAAAACATCGAGAGTGCCATCGCCCCCGAACTCACTGGCATGGATGCCAGCAACCAGAAGCTCATCGATGCGACCATGATGGCGCTCGACGGCAGCGACAACAAGGGCAACCTCGGAGCGAATGCCATTCTTGCCGTCTCCATGGCCTGCGCCCGCGCCTCTGCCGAAGCCCTCGGCCTCCCGCTCTATCGCTATCTTGGCGGAGTCAACGCCTGCATCCTTCCCACGCCGATGATGAACATCCTCAACGGTGGCGCGCATGCCGACAACAACGTCGACTTCCAGGAGTTCATGGTCATGCCCGTCGGAGCAGAAACTTTCGCCGACGCTCTGCGCTGGGGAGCCGAAGTCTTCCACACGCTGAAAGGCGTGCTCACGAAGAAGGGCTACAACACCGCGGTAGGCGATGAAGGCGGCTTCGCTCCGTCGCTCAAGTCCAACGTCGAAGCCATCGAGGTCATCCTCGAGGCCATCCAGCTTGCGGGCTACACTCCCGGCGACGACATCGCCATCGCTCTCGACCCCGCAGCCAGCGAGTTCTACAACAAGGAGATCGGCAAGTACGTCTTCAAGAAGTCCGACAAGAGCGAGAAGACCTCGGAGCAGATGGCGGAGTTCTATGAGAACTGGGTGCGGCAGTACCCCATCGTCAGCCTCGAAGACGGCCTCGATGAAAACGATTGGGCTGGCTGGCGCGTCCTCACGGACAAGCTTGGCGACAAGATTCAACTCGTCGGCGACGATCTCTTCGTGACCAACACTTCGATCCTGCAGCGCGGTATCGAAGAGGGTGTGGCTAACTCGATCCTGATTAAGCTGAACCAGATCGGCACCATCTCCGAGACCCTCGACGCCATCGAACTCGCCCGCCGGAACGGCTACACCTCGATCATCTCGCACCGCTCCGGAGAGACCGAAGACACCTTCATCGCGGACCTCGCCGTAGCCACCGGCGCCGGCCAGATCAAGACCGGCTCCGCCTCCCGTACCGACCGCATCGCAAAATACAACCAACTCCTGCGCATAGAAGAAGAGCTCGGCCAGACCGCACGCTTCCTAGGCCGAGGCTCCATCAACCGAGCTTCGTGATTTCGACTGTGTGCCCCACGTTTCGATTCTGAGACGTGGGATTGTGCTGCCCCTCCACTCCAGGTGCCCCATCTTCGGCGCGGCTTCATCACGCCTAAGGTGGGCGATCGTTTGCGGTAGCAAACGATCGCTCTCCTTGCCACCGCCTCATACCCCGTCATCTCAACCGGAGCATGATGGCTTCATCACCATCCGCAGCGGAGATCCCCTCAGTATTTCGCTCTCGCGCCGTCTGCTCTAACCTTGAATCGGACGCTGTAGATACGCTTGACGTACAGCGTATCTACAATTACACTTAGGCATGATCTGCGGTTTTCGCGACAAGCAAACTGCACAATTCAACGCAGGAAAACGAATCAAAGCGTTTACTGCCTTTGAACGCGCGGCACGACTGAAACTGGATCGTCTTGAGGCTGCGATCTCACTCACAGATTTATCAGCTCTGCCTGGAAATCGCTTCGAAGCGTTGAAAGGTAATCGTAGCGGCGAATACAGCATTCGCATCAACGATCAATGGCGCATCTGCTTTACCTGGGCCAAAGGCGAACCCGGCCCCTCAGACGTACAGATTGTCGATTACCACTAGGAGAAAACCATGGCTCTCATTGCAATTCATCCCGGCGAACAGCTACAGGAAGAACTCGTAGCACTCTCCATGAGTGCCGCGGAACTAGCGCGGCAGATCGAGGTCCCTGCTAACCGCATCTCCCAAATTCTTAAGGCCGATCGTGATATCTCGGCCGACACCGCCATACGCCTGGGCCACTTCTTCGGCACCTCCGCACAGTTCTGGTTGAACCTGCAATCCATTTATGACCTGCGCATCGCGGAGAGACAAATTGGCAGATTCATCAAGGCGCTCCCGACCTTGAAGTCTATTCACGCACACGCTCCGGTTTAGAACAGCTCAACCAGCTAAACTAACAACCATGAGAACGACACCACCGGTACTCCTCACCATCCTCGACGGCTGGGGCTACCGCGCCGAAACCCACGGCAACGCCATCGCCCTCGCCCGCAAGCCCACCTACGACCGCTTCCTCCGCGAGTACCCCAACACCCTCATCCATGCCAGCAACCACTTTGTCGGGCTGCCCGATGGGCAGATGGGGAACAGCGAGGTCGGCCACCTCAACATCGGCGCCGGCCGCATCGTCCGCATGGACATTACCCGCATCGACGCTGCCATCACCTCCGGTGAGTTCTTCAAAGACCCCACTCTCCTCAAGGCCATGAATGTCGCAGGGCAGGGAAAGGCGCTGCACCTGATCGGCCTCGTCTCCGATGGCGGAGTGCACGCGCAACAACGTCATCTCTACGCTCTCCTCCGCATGGCCGCGCAACAGAATCTGCAGCGCGTCTTCGTCCACGCCTTCCTCGATGGCCGCGACACCCTCCCCACCAGCGGCGCTGGATATATTCAGGAACTCCAGCAGAAGTTCGCCGAGTACGGCGTCGGCAGGCTCGCCAGCGTCAGCGGACGCTACTATGCCATGGACCGCGACTACCGCTGGGAGAAGGAAGCCAAAGCCTTCCGCGCCATGGTCACCGCCGATGCGCCCGCAGGAAAATACCACGACGCTGTCAATCGAATCCATGAAAGCTATAACAACGGCACCACCGATGAGTTCGTCGAACCCTTCGTCTGCATCGATGGCCAGGACAATCCCATCGGGCCCATCTCTGATGGCGACGCCGTCATCTGCTTCAACTACCGCGCCGACCGCGTTCGCCAGATTACCCGCGTCCTCGCCCGCAACAGCGGCCTCAATGCCGACGCTGGCATGAACCTGCCCAAGGCCACCGAGCTCAACGCCGAGATACCTCTCAACACCGTCCCGTCGAACCTCCACTACGTCATGATGACGCAGTACGATCCCAAGTTCTCGCTGCCCATGGTCATCCCTCCCGAGAGCATGGACAACCTCCTCGCGAACGTGATGGCGGTCGCCAACCTCCGCAACCTCCGCGTTGCCGAGACCGAGAAATACGCCCATGTCACCTACTTCTTCAACGGTGGAATTGAAAAGCCATTTCCCGGCGAAGACCGAGAACTGATCCAATCGCAAAGGGTAGCAACCTACGACCTCGCACCCGAAATGTCCGCCGCGGGCATCGCCGATGTCGTCATCAAATCCCTCACCGACACTGCTTTCGACGTCATCATCGTCAACTTCGCCAACGCCGACATGGTTGGACACTCCGGCAAAATCGAGCCCACAGTCAGAGCTGTCGAGACGGTGGATGCTCAGCTCGGCCGCATCTACTCCGCCATCCGTGCGCACAATGCAAACTGGATTATCGCAGCGGACCACGGCAACGCGGAAACCATGATCGATCCGGCAACCGGCGGCCCCCACACCTCGCACACGACGAACCCCGTCCCTTTCATCCTCGTCACCGACCAGGGCAGGAAGATCGGCGTCCGCGACGGTGGATCACTCCGCGACATCTCCCCGACCATCCTCGGCCTGATGAATCTTGAGTTGCCGAAACAGATGACGGGGGGAGATTTGCGGGTTATTAATCCGGTTATTAATCCTTAGCGGGACTTTTGGAGGGGTTGCAGCCTGGAGGGGCCTTTAGTCACGCGATTTGCAGCGTGAAAGTAGGCTGAATACACACTAAATTAGAGGTCGCGACGGCCTTCGAGGGCGCGGGTCATGGTCACTTCGTCGGCATATTCGATGTCGCTGCCCGCCGGAACGCCGGTAGCGATACGGCTGATTCGCAACGACTTATAGCGCTTCCGCAGCTCGTCTGCGAGGTACCGGGCGGTGGCTTCGCCCTCTACGGTGGGGGAGGTGGCGAGAATCAGCTCGTCGGCGTCGTTGAGGCGGGGATAGAGGTTTTCGAGGCGTAATTGCTCTGGGCCTACACCGTTTACGGGCGAAAGCGTTCCATGCAGTACATGATATAAACCATTGAAACTGCGGGTCTTCTCGATGGAATTGATGTTGGTGGGCTCTTCGACGACGCAGAGGATTCGTGCGTTTCGGGCGGGGTTAGAGCAGTAGTTGCAGGGGTCTATGTCTGTGATGTTATTGCACTTAGAGCATAGACGGAGCTGCTGTTTCAGGTGTTGGATGGCTGCGGAGAGGGCATTCGCGTCATCGTTTGAGGATCTAAGTATATGAAGCGCAAAGCGTTGCGCGGACTTGGTGCCTACGCCGGGGAGCTTGCGGAGCTCGTCGATGAGGCGGGCCATGGGCTCGGCAAAACGTGTCGCCATGGCTAGAATCCGGGGAGGCCGAGGCCTCCTAACATGCTGGCAGCATTGGACTTGCTGGCGTCATCTGCCTTGCGGGCGGCGGAGTTTACGGCGGCTATGATGAGGTCTTCGAGGAGGCTGAGGTCGCCGGCGGCTGCTGAGGCTGCAGATGGTGCAATGGTTAGACTTAGGAGCTCTTTTTTGCCGTTCATGCGGGCTGTAACCGCGCCGCCGCCGGAGTCTGCCTCGACAATGGTCTCCGAGAGCCGTAAGTCCATTGCCTGCTGCATTTCCTGCGCCTGCGCAAGCATTTCCTGCATCTTGTTCATGTCGAAATCCATAGAATCTCCGGGTGTTTTTGTGCGCATTCAGCACACTTTCAAGCTGCAAAGGGCGTGACTTAAGCATGTTCCAGGCTGCAGGGTTAGTCGTTATTCCGCAAGTCGATCACATTGCTGATGTCTGCGGAAAAAAGCCTCCGCGCCTCCTGCACCATTGGATGCTTCTCGGCCAGTTCTGCTGCCGAACCGCTGGTGGCCTTGCGTGCTTTCCTGGGAGCACCGGAGGGTGCAGGGGCTCCGGGGAGGAAGGCCAGCTTGAGGGATCCGGCGTTGGCTTCGCGGAGGGCGGTCTTGAGGATGCGCTCGGCGTCGGCGTTGAGGATCACGGGGAGCATGGTCTTCGAGAGCGTGGTCTGGATCTGGAGGGTGTTGCCATTGAGGGCGAGGGTGGAGTCCTCGAGCTGCTCGGAGGCGGATTGCTGGCCCTTGACGGCGGCGAGGGCGGCAATGAAGGCGGTATGGAGGGCGGTGAGGTCGTGTGCGTCAGGTTCGGCTGCGGCCGAGAGGTCGACGAGGTGGATCTCGGAGGGGAGCGGGGATGGGATGGGGGTGACTTCAGGGGCGAGAGCCAGGGAGCCTGCGGTTGCAGTGGGCGCGCCAGGGCTAAAGCCCGCGTCCTGGACGGGCTTGGACAGGGGGCTGAAGCCCCCTTCTAATCCGGGGGGCGTGGGGGATGTGGAGGTCGTGGGCGATGCGGTGGAGGTGGGGGATGCCGTTGCGGTGGGTGATCCCGAGGATGTCGCGCCAGTGGTGGTGATTTTGCGGGTGCGGTCCGACTCGAAGGGAGACGGGGGTGCGGTTTGGGGCTGGCTTTGGGCGGGGCGAACTGCAGGCCTCTCCGCTACGTCCGCAACGCCACCCCATTCGGGCAAAGACCGCCCGATGGGGACCCCGTTCGGCGCGGACTCCGGCCGAGATGACAAAATTGGAGCGGCAGTAGACTCGGACTCTGGTCGAGACGACAGAGGTTTGGGGATCT
>DATCDL010000266.1:0-4654 GCA_036510715.1 Acidobacteriaceae bacterium | reverse complement strand
GCAGCATTGGATTCGAGTGCGCATCGACTGCGACCAACAGCCGTTTTTCTTCGTCCTCAGTCAGACGTCGATTGCGCCCTGGGCCTGGCGCTGGCCGGCGAATGCTCATCACCGGATTCACGACTAGGCCGACGCCCCACTCCTTGATGGCAATGGTGAACAGGTGGCCGAGCAGGGCCAATTCAAGCCGGACCGTGTTGTTGGCGCGGGGAATGGGTTTCCCGTTCTCATCCTCGCGATCTTCACCGGCAAGGCGCATATCGCGAAAGCGGGCGATGATCTCAGGATTTAGGGCGGCAAGAGAGTATTTGCCAAGATGCCTCTCCAGAATTGCGGCGCGGCGAACCTCGCCCTCTTGTGACGATGGTCTTTTGGTGGGTGTGACCTCGGCGCTGTAGCGTTTCAACGCCGCCGCCAAGGTCATGCGCTCGGCTGTGGCGCGGACAATGTGAACGCCGCGCACCATCTCGTCCTCGGTGCGGCGCGCCCAGTCTCCCGCATCTCGTTTGGTGCGGAATGTCTTGATATTCGTGGGCCAGCCATTCTTGCGAATGACCGCTTTCCAGGTTCCCGAAACGGACTTAACGAGAGTTGCCATAGTCACTCCGGGACAGTGCAAACATTCCGTCACTGTACCGAAATTGTACCGAAAGCGAAAAAAAGGCGCAAGCTCTCTGGAATTCACTCTCTTGTCTTATTGGACTCATTGCCGATATCTTGTTGTAATAATGGAGTTTATTTGCTTATACTTTTGGTGGGCCCGGTAGGATTCGAACCTACAACCAAGGGATTATGAGTCCCCTGCTCTAACCGTTGAGCTACAGGCCCTTCTTTTGCCCTAACCGAAGGAAAGAAAATGACTTCGGCCAATCGAGGCTGTTCAACATCAGAAGGCTCCTGGGCGGTGGTGCCGTTTCTGGTGTCGGTTCCTTCCTCGTTAGTGTTGCATAGCCGTTCGACCGCAGCCAACTCTTGAGACTGCTACAGATGGGTATAACTGACGACCCGCTGCAATGATTCGGGTCCCAATCAGCAACGATCCGGCGTCTAGAGTCGAAATCAACCCCGCGACGAGGAACAAATCGGCGGCGTCAAACGATCAGCCGCCGGCGCAGAACTTCCCTGAGCCGGGCGTGAGTCGAAGTACACTCGGATTGGAGGCAATACTTATGGCCCGCGAGATCAATTGGACCGATACCCTCGAGATTGGCATTCAATTGCAGGAAATGTTCCCGGATACTGACCCCTATGCGGTCCGCTTCACCGACCTGCACAAGTGGGTGACGCAGCTTCCCGGCTTCGTAGGCGATCCGACGAAATCCACCGAGGGCATCCTCGAAGCCATCCAGAGGGCGTGGCACGAAGAGTACGAAGACGCCAAGGACGCCTAACCGCAGCGCATCCGTACTGACCGGTAGGCGCAGTTCCCCGACGGGGGAGCCTTGCATGGTTCCACTTCTTTACCGATCGGTTGGATTTTAGCGGCACGCAGGCGTAGTCCGGGCTACATTGGTGCGTATGAGCCTCTCTACACCCACCAAGGCACCGGCAACGCCGCGTGCCGGTCGGCCCCGCTCCTTTGACCGCGAGGAGGCGCTCGACGCGGCGATGCACGTCTTCTGGCGACAAGGCTATGAGGGTGCGTCGCTGACAGCGCTCACCGAAGCAATGGGCATCAACCGGCCCAGCCTGTACGCTGCCTTCGGCGACAAGGCCGGTCTGTTCCGCGAGGCTGTGGCGCGCTACGGAACCGGGCCCGGGCGCTACATTCGACGCGCGCTGGGCCAACCCAGGGCTCGCCAGGTGGCCGAGATGCTGTTGCGCGGCGCTGTTGCTAGTGCCACAGATCTTGCCAGCCCTGGCGGCTGCCTATGGGTGCAGGGAGCCCTGGTCACAAGCACCGAAGGCGAGATGATCCGCACAGAAATGATGGCGCTGCGCAACGCCGGGACGACGCAGATACAGGACCGCCTCGACCGAGCCCGCCGCGAAGGCGATCTCCCTGCTGCCACCGATGTCCAGACCCTGGCACTGTTTCTGGTTAGCGTAATGAATGGGATCGCGGTGCAGGCGAGCAGCGGCAGAAGCCGTGAGGCGCTCAACAGCGTCGCAGATTACGCCCTGAAGTCTTGGCCAGTCTAGCCGTTTCAGCGCAAAGAAAATGCCGCTCGCAGCAGCGAGCGGCTTTTTCAGATCGAAGCTGTCTACCGCTTCTTTGCGACCGTCCGATGGGCCTCGGGGGAGCTGGCCACCATGGCCTCGGCCTGGTCAATCGCCTCATAGAGGTCTGAAACATCCTTGACCTGGATCCAGCCCTTGGGCGTGACCACGATGATGGTTGGGGTCTCGTTGAGACCGAGTTTGTCGCCGATATCTTTATCGGCATTGACCTCCCGGGCGAGCTCCCCGGTAGGATCGACGACGAACGGAAGCTGCTTGCCGTGCTTGGTGAAGAACTCCTGCGTAAAGCGGTTCAGGTCATCCTTGCTGGCGATCTTGAACTGCGAAGCGAAGACCTCACGGCGATATTCCGTGGCGAGATCGGGCGAGACTTTGTCCTGAAGGTAGCGAGCGTAGATTGCGGCTTCGCGGCTCCACATGTGGCCGGGAATCAGGAAATCGCGGCGGACCAAAGGAATCTTGTAGTGGTCGATCGCCATGTGTATGAAGGGGAAAGCGTGGGCGCAGGCGGGGCATTCCAGGTCTTCCCACTCGAGGATCGCGACCTTCGCACCCGGGGGTGGAACCAGCATCGATGTATCCCGGAAGTGGGAAACCTCGTTGGGCGGAACAGAGGTCTGGGCCATCGCGGGGATGGCGGCGAGAGAGACGAAAAGGGCGGCAGAGAGGATTCGGGACATAACTGATAGACGCAAGCGCAGAACCTTCGCGAGCAAAGTTTGCTCAGGCTTCTATTGAATCACCAACTGACAATATGCGCCAATATCACTCATTTGGAGTGTGTTAGTTGGTGGTGTCTGACTCTGCATCTTCCCCCGCGGCAATTGACAGACTGGACTGCCAGTCTTCATGCTGCATGATCCTCGGACGAATGGCGATGGGCGCACCATCGGCTAAGTCCTTTTCGCCGATCTTCAGTTCACGCAGCTTTCGAGCGATAGAAAACAGGCCGCCATGGCCTTCCGCCTTGTTGAGCACATCGTCGTACACATCCCCGGCCTTCTTCAGTGCGGCCCCCATATCTAGAAATGACTTGTGCATGCCGGCGAGTTTCGCATAGAGCTTATTAGACACGTCTCGAATCAGCTCTGCGTCTCTCGCAATCTGTGCCTGCTGCCATCCATACGCAACAGCTTTCAGGAGCGCAATGAGCGTGGTCGGAGTGGCCAAAATGACATTGGTAGTAGCGCTGTATTCCAGCAAGGATGGATCCTGCTCGAGGGCTGCGCTAAACAACACTTCGCTGGGCAGAAAACAGACGACAAAGTCCGGGGATTCGTCGAAGCGGTTCCAATAAGCCTTTGCAGATAGAGCATCCAAATGCTTGCGAACTGCGACGGCATGCTCGACCAGAAACTTGTGGCGGAGCACCTCATCCTCACATGCGCCCGCATTCAGAAAGGCATCCAAGGGTGTTTTAGCGTCGATAACGATGCACCTTTGGTTTGGAAGTCGCACTATGAGGTCCGGACGTATCGAAACATCTTCACCCCGAACAAACTTCTCAACGTCGAAGGACGCATACTCGATCATTCCTGCGTGTTCGACGCAGCGACGAAGCTGCATCTCACCCCAGTTGCCACGCACCTTTGGTGCCCGCAGCGCTTGTACTAACTGTGTTGTCTCGCGACGAAGATCGGTGTGTGATCGTTGAATGTTCTTCACTTCTGCAAGAATCGCCTCATACGCACCTTCGCGCTTCACTTCTAGGCTCTGACTATGGTCGGCAAGCTGTTTGAGCGAATCACGCATCGGCCCCAACAACATACCGATAGCCGACTCTTTCGCATCAAGCTCTTGGTTCGCCTCCAATTTCTGTCTCGCTAATTCAGATTGGCTCAATTGCAATAGTTGTTTCGAGTTAGCATCTAACGCACTAGCTGCAAGAGATTGAAATGTGTCCTTGAGCCTTTGCTCTACTTGAAGCAATGCTGACACCTGCTCCTTCGCTGAATCTAGCTCGCTTTCAGCCTTCGCATTAACCCCAGCAAGCAGGGCGCGACTGGCTGCGTGGTTGTCACGTTCATCGTCAAGCTGCTCCCGAAGCGAAGCTATGTCCTCGCGCATTTCCTTGAGCAGTTCATTCTTCGTTCTCAACTCAACTTCAGAAGCTGCGACAACTTTGCCGCTGGCACGATTGCCCACCAACCAGCCAAGAACAATGCCGAGAGCACACCCGAAGACGCCAAAGATAACTGTAGCGAATTGCATAGCAGCTAATTTACGCTTTATCTTCGCCGACAGCTAGAGTGTGCCAGAGGATAGTTGGGAGTCCACCTCTGTCTCTATCGTGTCGACCATTGCGGCCGGTGACGACGAATAATTTTGCCGAGGAAACTTATTTATCCACTCTTCCGAATCAGGGTCTTACGGCGACAGTTTACGCACTCCCACGGGTACCAACCGAGCAGGCTCAGCACATACTGCTGGAGGATCCCCTTCCGGTTTACCCTACGGAAGTGCGTGGAACCGC
>DATCDL010000265.1:0-2005 GCA_036510715.1 Acidobacteriaceae bacterium | reverse complement strand
CGCTTGTAGTCGTGCGTCATCGTCGCCGCACGGCCCTTCTTCAAGGGCAACCCAGGTTGCGTGCGATCTAGCGCTTGTACTTGGCTCTTCTCGTCGCAGCACAGCACCAGCGCGTGCTGCGGAGGGGACATGTACAGGCCGACGATGTCCTCGAGCTTTTCCACAAACTGCGGGTCGCGCGAGACTTTGAAGCTTCGCACGCGATGCGGCTTCAATCCGTGCTGGCGCCACACCCGCAGCACCGTGGTATCACTGACTCCCATCTGCGCCGCCATCGTGCGCGTGCTCCACTGCGTTGCAGCGGTGGGCAAGGTTTGGGTCGTCAGGCGTACGATCTGCGCCGCGTCGACCTTCACAGGTCGCCCGCCGCGCGGCAAATCCTGCTGAATCGCTGCCAATCCACCTTCGGCATATCGAGTGCGCCAGCGTCCGACTTGAACCCGACCAACTCCCACTTGGGCTGCAATCGTCTCGTTGTCCAATCCATCCGCAGCGCCCAGCACGATCTGCGCGCGGCGCGCCAATCGGACACTGACCGTCTTGGATCGCGCCCACTGCGTCAACTGCGCACGCTCTTCACTCAGCAACACGATTACCGCCGCTATACGCATCGCTCGATCCCCATTGATGGCTTCAATGGTAGGACAAGTAATGCCCATATTAGTTCCGTTAATTACGAAGCACTATACTAGCGAATCGAGCGCCTAGGTCTGCATCAACTCCTGTTTCCGCTCAAAAAGCTCCTGCCCTGGCGCTTTGGTGAACACCGATGCTGGCATACGAGCCCGGTCCGGCCATATCATTAGTCTCGGATCCACAACAATGCCAGGGGAGACAACATGCCAACTGTAATAGGTCACCACAACGTCAAGGACAAGAAGCACTGGCTCGCCTCGCCGAAGCGCGAAGAGTTCTTCGGACCGCTAGGCGTCACCAACATCCGAACGTTCGTTGACCCGCAAACCCCAAGCCGAGTGGCAGTGCTCATGGATGTCGCTAACATGGACGCCCTGATGGCCGCGATGAAGACCGAGGCGGCGGCGAAAGTGATGGCGTATGACGGGGTGGTGGCCGAATCGTTGGTTATCCTCGTCGAGGCTTAGTTCCGCAGCCAGGTATCAGTGCTGGGGCAATCTTCACGGGACGGCATCCGTCAGGACTTCGCTTTCTTCGAAGGTTTCGACTGGCCAGAACTGTTGAGGGTGGCTGCCTGGCGAACGAGCGCCTTGAACGCGGGCTCGTTAACTTCTTCTGCTTCGTGGATGTCGATCGCGCGGCGTACGTTTCCCTCGAGACTCGAGTTGAAGAGACGGGCCGGATCCTTCAGAGATGCGCCCTTGGCGAAGGTAAGCTTCACGACCTTTTTGTAGGATTCGCCAGTGCAGATGATGCCGTCGTGCGACCAGACCGGCGTCCCCATCCACTTCCACTCCTCGACGACGTCCGGGTCTGCTTCCTTGATGAGCTTGCGCATTCTGCCGAGGGTTTCCCCGCGCCAGTCCCCGAGTTCGACGATTCTTTTCGAGATGAGTTCCGATGCCGATTGCCCTTGGCTCGCGCCCGACTTTTTCATGTCCTCAACCTGGAAGGGACATTCGGCTGTTGCGGTGCCGGATCAACCGGCGCGCCGCGGGGATCGACGCATTCGGCGTAGCCGCTTACGGGACTGACAACTGCCTCCTTGCATGTGGCCGGCGGCTCCGGTTGGGGCTGTGTCGGCAAGGGAGGTCCGTCAGCGGCTCGCAGCGCGCCTGCCAGCATCGTCAAGACGAACCCCGTGAACAGTAAAGCAGGCCCTGGTTTGCGCATATCTATCCTGCGTGTTGAATCCATCTGACCGGAGGGTCACGATATTAGCCTACCATAGCCCCCGCAGCCGCAAACCAGGCAACACTGCAAATACGGCTTCCACTTCATGGATCTCGCCACTTCGAATTTTGAAGGCTTCGACCAGCGCCAGCGTCAGCGGGTCCACCGGAACCGGAGGACATACCAGGCCGTAGTC
>DATCDL010000264.1:0-2020 GCA_036510715.1 Acidobacteriaceae bacterium | reverse complement strand
CTTGGAGTTCACAAACGTCTGCAAGGAGCGATTTGTAAGGTGCTCCGTGCCGACAGGAACACTTCGTCCATGCTTCACTTCGTCGACGCCGATCAGGATTCGTGCAGGTGCTGAGCGCCAGCTATTCGCGAAGGCGAGGATGTCTTTCAGGAGTTCCGAGCGCTGTTCGTCCGTCACGCCATCGAACGGATACTGGTCCCGCTTGAAGTCAAGAGTTTCCGATTCGCTTTGCCAGAGAAGTTGAGCAATTTCGTCCGCATTCATCGTGCTGGAAGAGTAGCATTCCGCCTTCTGCAATTCGCCATTCCGCACCCTAAGCGGGATGACACTTCCTCGCCGCGCTGCAGCTGCGTTCTGCGTGTTGGCTCCCACTTCTGCGGGCCTGTTCCTGCCCGCAATGCCAACACCTTCCCCCCGGTCGCATGCAATGCTTCGGCGGAAATAAGCGTGTTATCAGCGGCATTGATAAGCAAACCTTTCCCATTTATTGGACGCATTGCGAGGAACGATTCTACGTTGACGCATATCGCAACCGATTCAACGGTTGATCGAGGTGCCAATGCAGATCAAAGTCAGGCTCGAATCCCGTCCCATCCAGAGGTGGGCAAGACTCTTCTCAAAACAAACGCTACTCCGTGCCGCGCGCGTGATGGGGCCGACTCTGGTCGCCCTTACATTCGCCGGCGTTGCTCATGCCCAGGGAACGATGGATTTCTCAGGGGCGCAAACCTTAATGGGCACCTTCAAAACTTTTGCGATTTACGCAGGTGCCGTTATCTGCTTCGGCGGGCTCATTTTCGCGGGAATCCGCATGATGAGTGGTCGTTTTCAAGATGCTATACCAGGCCTCTTCGGCGCGCTATTCGGTGCCGGAGTGCTCGGCTGGGGTGCCGGTTGGATAGGCAGCCTGACCGGACAGTCGATGTAGGAGGTGCATCGACATGACCAAGCGGGGAGAACCGTTACCGATCAATCAGGCCATGAACAGGCCCAGAGCCAAGCTAGGGCTCGACCTCTCGACATGGATGGCCATTGTGTTTGTGAACGTGACGGTTTTCCTCGTTGGGTTCCGACTGCTGGCGATTTTGAGCTTTCCGACGATGGCCGTCGCGGCTTGGCTCATCATTCGCAAACACCCGAAGATGTTTCAGCTCTGGGGCCTGAGCCTCAACCAGAAGAGCTACTATGACCCGCGCAAACACTGAGCAAATCAAACATACGCCGTGGTTCGCGAAGGCCGGAGCCGCGTGCAGCATCGTTCCGATTGCACGCTTCGTTAGCCCCAATATCTTCGCGCTGAAGGGAGGTGGCTATGGATGCCTTTTCTCTCTGACCGGTATCGACGAAGAGGGTGTCACCGACCTTGAGCTTGACTCGCGTATGCGATCTATTGAGGGCGCGCTCCGTGGACTCCCTGAAGGCTCCTGTCTCTATCAGTACACGCGCGTGATGTCGGGCTTCGACCTTCCGCGCCCGGCGAACTATACGAATCCCATCACCGAGGTGTTCGCATCCGACCGGCTAGACTTTCTCCGGCAAAATGCAGCCTTCCGCCGCATTGACCTTCACTGGTGTTTGACGCTGGAGCCATCCAAGGCCAAAGCGTTCGGGCGCAAACCGCAAGAGAAAGCCATCGACACCTCGCGGATGTTGTCCGATCTTGAAAAGACCGCAACCATTCTTCAGTCCAATCTCGGCAGCTCGTTGGGACTGCGTTTGCTCGACAAGACCGAGGCCTTTCAGTTTTTCAGCTACCTCTTCAACCTCGAAGAGTGGGCCGAGCGCGACCAACTCCGCAGCGACACCGGAGTAGACCGGCAGATCGTGAAGAGCCCGGTCGCATGGCACAGCGACCACGTTACCGTCGGCAAACGCCATGTCCAGATGTTCTCGCTCAAGACGACACCAGAAGCATCCCGGCCTTGCTTGTTCTCCGGCCTGCTGACGCTCGACTGCGATAGCGTGCTGTGCTCGACATGGCGGGTGAAGTCCACGGCGGCAGCGCGAAAGGAAATCGACT
>DATCDL010000263.1:0-2839 GCA_036510715.1 Acidobacteriaceae bacterium | reverse complement strand
CCACCGGCATCCGCTCCAGGCGCCAGTTCTGGGCGTGCTTCTGGATCAGACCGTCTACCTCTTCCTCGCGTTGCGTTGCGAGGCGATGCAGATCGTCAGCAAATCCGCGGGTTTCGTCGTCGACATCGTCGCGCGAATCCCAGAAAAGCCTCTCCACCTCTTCCGGCTTCTGCTTGCCGAGGTCGCCCTGAAAGAGCATCTGCATGGCGAGTTCGCGTGACTTGCGGCGAGTTCCCATCAGGCTTTCCCCTCGGCCAGCCGCTGCTGAGCTAGTTTATCCTGCGCCAGTTTTTCCTGTATCGACGCCATCTCGATGGCTGCAATCGCTGCCTCGAAGCCCTTGTTTCCGGCCTTCAGCCCAGCTCGGTCGAGCGCCTGCTCCAGGGTCTCGCAGGTGAGTACGCCGAACGCATGAGGCACGCCCGTATCCTGCTGCGACTGCCCGATGCCGCGCGCGACTTCGTTGTAAATGGCTTCATAATGAGCAGTTTCGCCGCGAAGCAGAACTCCCAGCGTAATGATTCCGGCGAACCGTTTGGTCTCTGCGAGCGTGCGGGCAGCCGAGGGAATCTCCCAGGCGCCGGGAACGCGGACGATCTCGATGTCGGCTTTGGCGCAGCCGCTGCGATGCAAGGCGTCCAGCGAGCCCTGCAGCAGGCGGTCGGTGATGACCGCATTCCAGCGCGCGACAACGATCGCAAACCGTTTGCCTGCAGCAGATAGATCGCCCTCCACGGCGATCGGCTTGTTGTGCAGCGGGTTTTCGGACTCCCAGAAGCCGAGGGTCAAACCAGCGCCAAGATCGACCGTAAACAGGCGCGAGTTCCAGTGCGTAAGTGTTGATGCAGATAGACTTGCGGCCACATCTTCGG
Source organism: Acidobacteriaceae bacterium (assembly GCA_036510715.1). Taxonomy (GTDB): domain Bacteria; phylum Acidobacteriota; class Terriglobia; order Terriglobales; family Acidobacteriaceae; genus Granulicella. Next base: position 1,967 of record DATCDL010000263.1, on the reverse strand, counting down.
TGCGGCGATGGGCGATCAGCCAGGTCTCCACGGCTGCATGCACTGTATCCAGTTGCGTTACTTCGACCAGTAGTGACGGAACTGTTGGCATGCGGCCGGTGACGAACTCCAGATTACCCAGTGGTGCAAGGAACGCTTCACCCTTGCCAGTCGCGTCTTTCCAGCCTTTTCCCTGCTCGAAGCCCAGCGCCCGGAACAGGTCTCCGAGCTGCGTGAAGGCTTCCTCCGAGGCGACCTGCGCGACGGTTGTGAGTCCCTTGATCATCCTTCGATTGTACCGTTATCGTGCGCACTCAACCCCTCTTCGCGCTGCAAACCGCGTGACTTAACGGTCCTACAGGCTGCACCTGCGCGGGAAGCGCAACTTGGCGAGACGAGGAAGGCTATTTGGCGAGACGAGCCGCCGAAGGTCTCAGATGACTGACGCTGGTCGGCTGCTGGAGGGTGACGATGAGCACCGTCGCGGGGTCGTCTCCGACACAGGTGTAGCTGTGAGTCGTCGTAGAGTCGAAGTAGACTGAGTCGCCGGTGCGGAGGTCGTGGGTGTGCTCCCCGTGCGTGATCCGCAGAGCACCTCGCATGACATAGAGGAACTCGAAGCCACCATGCTTGTGGAAGTTGGTGTCGGGGCCTTTGCCGGGTTGGAACTCGGCGAGGTAGGGATCGAGCTGGCGGTCGGGAACGAGATAGCCGAGGCTCTCGAAGAAGTAGTTCGGATTCTCTGCTCCGGATTGCGGGAGTCGCACGCGGTCCTCGACGCGATGGATGCGGAAGACGGTCTGCGGAGTGGGATTGAAGAAGTAGTTGAGGTCCTTGCTGAAGACCATCGCGATCTTCGCGAGGTTACGCAGTGTGGGAACGACGCGACCGGTCTCGAGTTGGGAGAGGAAGCTGGCGGAGAGGCCACTGTGGCGACCGAGTTCGACCAGCCCCATGGAGGCCCGCTGACGCAGAGCGCGGATCCGCTGACCGATGTGCTTTTCCTGGATGAGGGATTCGACTGCATCGCCACCGACCTGAACGTTGGACGGTATGCTTCCGGCCGGATCGACATCCTCGGCTCCGGACAGCGGAGGAGGGACCAGAGCGGATGATTGGACGACTTCAGCCTTATCTCGCATACAGAGTTCCCTCCAGAGGAAACATCTTCTACCGAAGATGCCTTGATGTACAGGTCCTACCCGACGAAGCTCACCGAGGGGAAGGGCTGCTTAGGTCTTACTGCAACTTACCGTCGCTGAGGTCGTAGACGACGATGCCGAGGTCGTTGAGCCGGCTGATGGTGATCTCGAGGTTGCGACGGACGGCAGGCTCAGCGGAGTGCGGGGTTTTGTTGGCCTCCTCGATGGCGACGACGCGGCCATAGGGCCAGGAGGATTGGGGGACGGCGCTGATGGCATCGCCGAGCGTATCGGCGCTGATGTTGAGTTCCTGGCGGCGAGCGCCAACGGGACGAAGCATGCCGCCGACGCCGAGGTCGCTAGTGTTGGCATCGGCGAGGGTGACCTGCAGTTCGAGCATGGCGGGCTGCACGGTGAGCACGGGGTTCTGCCAGCTTTCGAAGCTGTGGATGGCCATGTAGGTGTTCTTGGAAGGGGGAGGAATACGGTCGAGCTCTTCGCGCTGGGTTTCGAGCTCTGCACGCTGCCGGGCGTGCGTCTCCACCGACGAGGTGTGAGTCGAGTGCCCGGAGCAGCCAGAGAGCGGGAGCAAGAGAGCTGGAAGAACGCAGGCAGCGGAAAAGGTTCGCAGATTCAGCACGTCTCATAGGATACCAAGATCGAGGGATGCGTTGGTTGGGCGGGAGCGGATTCCCGGCGAAGCGCTGTCGGCTGGGGTGGAGCGGAGAGCCAAAACGGCGGAGCTGGTAGGCTCCGCCGCTGGTTGATCCACTGGTTGATCCAGATTCACTGGTAGATCCAAGTGCAGGACGATCTAGTGATGACCGCCGCCTCCGCCGTGGTTGC
>DATCDL010000262.1:0-5371 GCA_036510715.1 Acidobacteriaceae bacterium | reverse complement strand
TTCACTTTTGCCGCCAGCGCCAGGACCGAGGATCAGCGTCGCAACGAGCGGTAGCGTCGTGATCAAACCCATGCGTTGATGGATCTTCAGCATGTGCGTCCGTTTATCAAGCAGCGCCTGCTCTCGGGGGTTTCCTTGAGTCTGCTCTGGAGTGAGGCCCAGATCCGAAAGAGAAGGCACGGTACTGCTGGATGGGGCATTCGGCAAATTATCCTGTTGCTCTAGCGTTGGTTTGGTGGTGGTTGGCGCACTGACCTGCAGCATCTCGTCCACAACTGATGGCTTCGTTCCATCGACAGTCGCGGACGGAATCTCCAAAGTCTGGAAACCGGCGGCCTCAAGCTTCATCCGATAACTCCCCGGCGGCAGATCGTCGAACCTATAAGAGCCATCCGTCCCCGTCGTGGCGCTTCGTGCCTGGCCGTTCTCCACGCTCGTCACCGTCACGGTAGCGTTCGCAACCGGATTACCCGACGAATCCACAATCCTGCCCGTCAGCGCACCCATTCCGGCCGTCTGAGCGATCAGTGAAGGTACGAGCAGAAGGAGCAGCCAAATAGCTAGACCACAAGGGATAGCAGCAGGCCGATTGCCGAACCTATTCTTCAACATCAGTCACCTCGCGCTTTCTAGAAATAGAGAATGTGCTTCCCTGAACTATTTCGCACTGCATGCCGCACTGAGACCAACCTTACAATGAGCATGGAAGATGCGGCGTCCGATCAAGTACCCAAGTGTGCTTCCCACTATGACATCGGAGGGGAAGTGTTGGAGACTGGTGAATCGCGTCACCGAAACGGCCGCTGCGGTTCCATAAGCGAGCCACTCTACCCAAGGCTTTGGGTATTCGTGCGCAATTGTGCCAGCAGCCGTCCACGTGATGATCGTATGGCCGGAGGGAAATGAATTATCCAAGCCGCTGGTCCGAAAGAAATGTCCTTGACCCGTTCCTTGTAAAGGACGTTCACGCTCAGCAATGAGCTGCAGTACGGCATACACGACGCCACTGTTGGCCATGGCCTCGGCCCCAAGCACGCCGGTTTCGAGGGCATGAGAATCCCCTCGGTTCGTTCCGTCGATGAGAAGCACCCCCACCACACCAGTGGTAGCGAACAGTCCAACGTTGGAGATATCAGCACTCGCGCTCGACGGGTTTCTCGGAAGCGCGCCCAACGCATGCTTGTCAATCGCGATCAGGCCGGCTGTGACAATAGGGAATCCGATCACCCACTTCATTTCAGAACGATGCAGAGGAGCTGTATAAATATCGGCCTGATCATGAAGCCCACGTTTGACCCATCGAGTGAGAAATTTGCCGCGACTCGAATCCGCAGATGCCGGGGCAGACGATTGCTGTGGATCGGCGGAAGTAGCCGAGTCTCTCGCCGCGTGAAAGATCGTTCGCATGACCGCTGATGGAGCCTCCGGTAACTCCTGCGAGGCGGCCAATGTCGATTGCAAAATACTCGCCAATAGCAAGCTCAACAGGCGGCCCCAACCGTTATCGAACACGCACAAGTACATGTTAAAGCCGAGTTGGGAGTAACGCGGGCGCCTCACACCACGACCGAAAACCCACTTTATGATACGAGCGGAACATTACCGCTCCCTTTCTAGAAGATGACAGTTTGTTCATCCTGGACGTTTTCCACTTTCCACTCCCATCTACGCTTAAGATTTCCTCGATACCAGCGTTGGAGTTGCAACCATTCTCTGCCTTTGGAGCTTCATAGTAGACACGGTTCTTTCGCTTCTCTGGTCATCTGGTATTCACAATAGTCTGCGGTCCACGCAGGCCTTTGAAGGTCTCTTTCTCGGCGCAGAATAATCGGAGGTGATTACAATGCGACGAATTGTATTCGGGTTAACAGTGCTGACGGCTGGGATGTGTAGTGCCGTGAGTGTCGCGCAGACGTTGAAGCAGCGGTCTGCCGCGGGGACACAGCAGAACGAGTATAGGCCTGCATCACTGCAGATGTCAGAAAGCGTGGACGCCGCTCCGATGCTGATGCCGATGAGCGTTGCGGCTGGCACGCCCATCAAGGTCGCGATTGGCTCGGACGTACGGGTACGGAAAGTAGGTCAGGCGATCCAATGCAGGACAATGGAGCCAGTTTATGCGTTCGACCAGCTGCTGATCCCGGTCGGAACGGTGGTGAACGGAAAAGTCTCGGCGATGGATTCGGTACCGAAAATGGTACGAACGATGCAGGCGGCGAATGGGAACTTTTCTCCAGCGCGGAAGGTGCATGTGAAGTTCGATGAGCTAGTCATGGGTGATGGGCGGCGGGTACCCCTGCAAACGGTGGCTTCGCCTGCTCCGGATGGAGTGCTGCGGTTTGTGTCGGCGAAGGAAAAGCCAGAACAGAAAAACAAGCTACAGGATGCGGCTTCCAAACAGGTGAATGCAACACGCCAGGCGATTCACCAGAAGTGGAACGATTTACAGAATCAGATCCACGAACCGGGAAAGATGCACAAGGTAAAGAGAATCGTGCTGGTACAGTTGCCGGTGCATCCGCAATACATTGATGCAGGGACGAGCTTCAATGCGGATTTGTTGCAACCTCTGGATTTTGGGACTGAGGCGGTGAAACCGGAGAGGCTTACGGACATTGGATCGCCGCCCCCTACCGGTAGCGTGGTGCATGCGAGGCTAGTGACACCTCTGAGTTCGGCGACTGCAAAACAGGGAGACCTGGTGGAGGCGCTTATCACCGAGCCGCTGGTCGTCTCGGATCATGTGATTCTTCCCGAAGGAAGCGTGATTAAGGGCTCAGTGCTACAGGCGCAGCCAGCGCGGCGAATGGGACGCAACGGACAGTTACGAATTTTGTTTCACGAGGTTGCACCGCCAAATGGAATCGAGCAGAGAGTTGAGACAAACTTGGAGGGCGTGGCGGTCGCCAAAGGGGAACACTTAAAGCTCGACGATGAGGGTGGGGCGCAGGTTACCACTCCGCGAACAAGATATTTGACGACCGGAATTCAAGTTATGCTGGCGGCTTCGCAAGCTTCTCCGGATCGCGATGCGGGGCAGGGGGGCCAGAGCGTTGGCGAAGCGGGAGGCGGTGCGGTGAGTGGTGCATCGGGATTTAAGTTGGTAGGGATGGTTGTGGGAATTGCTGCGCATTCCCGCGTTGTGTCGGCCGGGTTTGGATCGTATGGAGGGGCATTGTCGATCTATTATCATTTTCTGGCGCGAGGACGCGATGTGGTCTATCCGAAAGACATGCCGATGCTGATAGGGCTAGGTTCGCGACGGCAAATCAGCGATGTCGCGGAACCTTCGGCAAAATTAGTACGATGATCGACCCGTCGTTCTGCCCTAATGCTCTTTCGGAACAGCGGTATTCCGGTCATGCGATCAGCCCGACAAAACACCGACTAGTGGAAGGAACCTTAATCTTATACCTCGCACCGAACTGGAAGATTTGGTGCGGATGGAGAAATTCGAACTCTCACGCCAGATCTCATACTTCTCGACTTAAATATGCCCAAAATGAGTGGGCGGGAGGTACTCGCTGAGATGATCAAGGATGATCATCTAAAGGCACTGCCAGTCGTTATCTTGACCACTTCGGAGCAGGAAGAAGAGGTCTTGAAAATGTACAAGATGCGCTGTAGCTCTTACATCGTCAAACCTGTCGATTTCGACAATTTCGTTAACGTCGTCCGGGGAATCGCTGAATATTGGTTTACGGTTGTGGTTTTGCCTAAGGTTACCTTGACGGAAAAAGCAACAGTCCGCGCGGGGGCCTAGGAAAACCTGGGGGCCTCGGCGTGGGCGGGACAATCCTCTCCCGGACCACGGTTTTCTGTGAAGCTGACCCGCGAGTTCTAACTGCGTAGCCGGATGGCGGGCTAACAGGAAGTTGGCCGCTAAGGAGAGCGGATGGGTACCCGGGAAAGCGCTTGCATTGTGTGGTCTGGCTAACTCCTCCATTGTCGGCCAACCGGAAGTTGTCCAGAAACGCGCTTGGAGACCATAACTCTTCAGTTGAACCGACCATACTGATTGCGCGGCCAAGGAGGCCGCCAGTATGGCGCATCGGAAGACATCGAAACGATCAAAGGCAAGAACAATGCTTCGACTGGCCGATTTAGAGCAGTCGAAGAATGCGGTTCTCCACTCGCTCGGCGCAGCAAGCTCGCAAGAATCATACGGTCATGCCATCGACGAGTTTATCGGGTGGTATTGCTCCGAACCGCGTCTTTCATTCAACCGAACTGTTGTCCTCCGCTACCGATTCTTTCTCGAACAGAAAAACCTCGCGCCCTCCACGATAAATGTTCGCTTGGCCGCTGTGAGGCGTCTTGCCTATGAAGCCTCTGATACGGGCCTTCTGAGTCCGGATCTTGCGGCAGGAATCCGTCGTGTCAAAGGGGCCAAGCGTCTCGGTGTTCGGATCGGAAATTGGTTGACCATCGCTCAATCCAGAACCTTGCTGGGTAAACCGTCAGACAGCCTTCGAGGCAAACGTGATCGGGCAATTTTGGCACTCCTGATTGGGTGCGGTCTACGACGCGCGGAACTGGTGGGACTCAGAACGGGAGATTTTCAGGTCCGCGAAGATCATTGCGTGATTGCTGACCTGGTCGGCAAGGGAAAGCACATCCGTACCGTTCCAGTTCCCTTGTGGGCGAAACGCAGCGTCGACGATTGGACTGGGGCGGCTGCCATCACCGACGGGGCGATCTTCCGCAGAGTAAGTCGGCTAGATAAAATCTGGGGCGATGGAATCACACCCAAGGCGATCTGGCACGTGGTGAAAGCGGCCGCCAAACGTGCCGACATCCAGAACCTAGCTCCCCACGACTTGCGTCGCACATGCGCTCGGTTATGCCATCTGGCGGGCGGAGAACTTGAGCAGATTCAGTTCTTGCTTGGACATGCATCGGTTCAGACCACCGAACGTTATCTTGGCTGCAAGCAACGACTCAGCCAAGCAGTTAACGACAAACTCGGGTTGGAAGACACCTGATGGGTGGTAATGACCCACAAGCCGACTTCTGGCCCGGAATAACTTCCGGGTAGCCCGTCACTCGGGACGCAAGACGGCTCGTCCGAAACCGGAAGATATTGCGCCGGCGGGACAAACCTGCATTTGGAGTAGTTGAGCAGCGCGGCGCACCGCTTCGTTATGTCTTGCCCATGCTAAACTTCTGCCGATTCCCGTTCTAGAGCTGCTATGAGCGAAGAAGACGGCCTGCCGAAAGAGCTGAATCCTAACCCATCAGCAACCGAAATTTCGGGCAATCCTTCCGTAAACCCGGATCTCGTGCCGACCATCGCCAGCTCGGCATTCGGGCTGACTGGCGCAACGGCAAGTGCTCTAGAACCCAAATTCATTGGTCCATACAAACTTCT
>DATCDL010000261.1:0-2426 GCA_036510715.1 Acidobacteriaceae bacterium | reverse complement strand
CGCGTGCGGCCTCTGATTCTCACGCCGGAAGTCCCGCAGCTTACTATTCCGGTTGGGGGCTCGTGCCGCAGGATGCATATTCTAGGCCAGGTAACTCTGCCCGATGGTTTTCCGGTGGTTGGTAACGACGGAGAAACTATTGCCAACTATACCCTTGAGTATTCAAGCGGTGCCACTCACAAGATCCCGCTGCGCAACGGCTATGAAATTGCACGATCGAACATAATTCAGAGCGCGTCACGGATTGACCCTATTGCTGCAAATGCGCAGGCAGCGTTGCTTTTCGTCAAGGATATTGCCCGCGAACAATATCAAATTTTACTCTATTCAATTCCCGTCGATGGTAAAAGGCTGGCAGCAATCCATTGCAACCTGAACGGCGAGCAGGCACCGCTGGCAATCTTTGCGATCACCGTTGAGAGATCCTAGCGGGGAAGAGATCAAATCCGAGGAGATCAGATTTTGGCGGAGCATTTGTTTTCGCCATACTTTCAAGGTAGACGGACCTTGACCTCGAGCTATGGACGTCGTGATGCAATGAGCATCGAACACAGACACTTCGGGAAATATGAGGATAGTGATGGCACAAATGGAACCGTTGAACCCATTTCGTACAGTGGTTGACTTGAATGGTGATTGGGAACGGTATATCCACGACAAGCTCCTCGACATAATTTCCGTTCCTTCTTCCTTGCGTCCTTCGGGTACTTACCGCCTGAAGCGTACCTTCCTCCTTCCTCGCCTCAGCAACGGACAGAGAGCAGTTGTTCATTTCGACGCGATCACTTACTACGGAAGAGTTTTCGTCAATGGTCATGAACTAGGTAGTATGATTCCGTATCTGCCGCATGAATTTGAGTGCACGCAGCAGGCCCTTGAAGGCCGGAATACCATTGAAGTAGAAATATCGGACGCCCATGCTGAGCCGGACGGCGCGGGCGGGGATGAAATTCGATTTGGAAACTGCGGCGGCTGGGAGTGTTACGGCGGAATCATCCGTTCGGTATATGTCGAGGTCCGCGCGCCAGCCTTTATCAATTCTGTGCGTTTCGGCTATCAGCTTGCCAGTGATTACAAGACCGTCTCCTGCAAGGCTCAGGTGTCTGTTGCTTCGGCCGAGGCACAGTCGGGTACCTGCGATCTGACGCTTTTTTCTGGCGAGTCGGAAGTAGCGCAGGCGACAAAAGCCATCCAACTGCAGCCTGGAAGCAACGAGATCGAGGTGAACTTCGATTTGAAGGCTCCCTCCCTGTGGTCTCCCGAAGAGCCGAACCTGTACACGTTGCGTGCTGAGATGAAAACATCCTCTGCACAAGACCGCTGGAGCTGTCGGACTGGATTCAGAGAGTTCAAGACCCAGGGCCGAAACTTTCTGTTAAATGGCCATCCGATCGTACTGACTGGAGTATGTCGACACGATATGTGGCAAGATCAGGGATTCACCTTGTCGCCTCGCCAGCAGGAGCAGGACATGCGGATGATCAAGGCCATGGGCGCCAACTTCGTGCGCCTGGTGCACTATCCGCATGACCGTAAGATTGTGGATCTCGCCGATGAATTGGGGCTGCTGATCAGCGAAGAGCCTGGGTTCTGGAATATGGATTTTGCGAAGTTGCCGAGCAGCGAGATCGATCTGGGCTGCCGCATCCTCGAAGGTACAATTCGCCGCGATTGGAACTCTCCGGCGGTAGTCATCTGGCTGCTCGGCAATGAATGTGCTTTCCCCCTCAGTTATCTGAAACGGGGCAAGGCCATCTGCGATCAATTCGATCCCATCCATCGACTGGTTTCCGTCGCCGATCTCTACGGGAAGTTCCCCGAAGTAAAAACTGTGTATGACGAAGCGGGGCTTGATTTCTACGACTGGCACGCTTATGAATTTTCCAGCGATAAGTTTATGAAGCTTCCAGAGTCGTTCGGACCCGACAAACCTATGACCCTGACAGAGTGGGGTTGGGAGGATGCGGGCGACGGAGATATCTTCTACGAACAGGATTTTGACGGTTTGCTGACGCAGGTCGAAGCAGGGAAAATTGCCGGTCACTCCTTCTGGAGCTGGAACGATGTACCTCAATTTAACCGCGTAGATTGGCCTACCCATAATGGCATCTTGCGTTCTGGAGTAGTCACCGAAAATCGAGAAATCCGAGAGCCGATCTATTCAAGGCTGGCTGGTCTCTTTGCCGGAAGGCGAGAAAACTGCGGTGCTCCCGTGCCCGGCCGCCTGATTCTAACTCCTCTGCGGTGGGTGCCGTTTTCCCCGGGCAGTACTTTTCACAGTGTAGATCTGCAACCATCGGCGGATTCTGCTCGCGGCCAGCAATCCTGGAAAGAACTTGAGGATAGTCTGGAGAAGTTTTGGGCAACGAATAGGATGGCACGTGATCAGTGGAAAAGAACCGGATCGCAGTTCGCGTTGTGGCAGG
>DATCDL010000260.1:0-3099 GCA_036510715.1 Acidobacteriaceae bacterium | reverse complement strand
CGACTCGCCCCCCGCCAGCGCCGCATCTCTCCACAAATACCAATCCCGCTTCGGACTCTCACGCGACGACCTCGACTCCACAAACCACGGGTGCTCATCCGACGTGTGATTCGGTACGAAATCCAGAATCACCCGCAATCCCTTCCCATGCGCCACCGCCAGCAGCGCGTCGAAATCCTCCATCGTCCCAAACAACGGATCGACGTCCGTGTAGTCACTCACGTCATACCCAAAGTCCTTCATCGGCGACGGATAAAACGGCGAAATCCAAATCGCATCCACACCCAACCCCACCAGGTAATCCAGCCGCGCCCCAATCCCCCGCAGGTCTCCGACGCCATCGCCATCCGTATCCTGAAAGCTCCGCGGATAGACCTGGTAGATCACCCCCGTCTGCCACCACTCCGTCGTTGGGATCTCAAGATCGGCCATCCCCATAGAATGCCACGATTCTGACGACAGCATCCGCAGCATTCTTTTCAACCACTCTCAGGTACCCCGAGGCTTTAGCCTCGTGTCTCATAGCCCATGCTAAAGTTTGGGGCTTTAGCCCCAAGGTATGCCCATCGACTCTCGAGGCAGTAGCATCGAATCATCATGCCGGCCTCCCTCGACTCCCTCCTCCACGACGCCGAAATCGCTCACGGCCACCTCTGCGCCGGACAGGTCCTCGGCGTCCGCATGGCCATGCTCGCCCTCGCGCGCCTCAACATTCACGACCCCCGCGCCCGCCATCTCCCCGACGGCTCCCTCAACCCCGACCGCAAGCGCCTCGTCACCTTCGTAGAAATCGACCGCTGTGCAACCGATGCCATCGGCGTCGTCACCGCCTGCCGCGTCGGCAAGAGAGCCCTCAAGCTCCGCGACTTCGGCAAGATGGCCGCCACCTTCATCGACCTCAACCAAAAACTCGGCGACACCGACGACTACAAAGGCCTCCGCATCGTAGCCCTCGAATCCTCCAAAAACCGTGCCCGCGAACTCTACCCCGACCTCGAAAAAAACGCGCAGCAAATGAAAGCCTACCGCGACCTCCCCGACGAAGATCTCTTCTGCACCGAGTGGGTCCGCGTCCCTCTCCCTCCCAACGAATTCCCCGGCTTCAAAGGCCAGCGCGTCACCTGCGACCGCTGCCACGAAGGCGTCAACTTCGACCGCTTCATCGACCGCGACGGCCAGCGCCTCTGCCTGACCTGCGCCAACCCCGAAGCCCGCTACTACCGCCCCCTCTAACCTCCGTACCACCCTGCCCGGCCCCTGCTCTCCCCCGCACCCAAAAACAGCAAGGCCGCCCATTGAGGGCGGCCCCGCGAACCTCGTTCAACGTTACCGGCGTCCACGATCTCCATCGCGCCGGTCATCACGATCTCCGCCGCGGCGATCATCGCGCCGGTCATCACGATCGCCCCAGCCACGCCGGTCATCGCGTCGATCGTCACCGCGCCATCCGTCGCGATCGCCATACACCGGCCCGTACGCGTATCCGTTCCCATACACCACGGGAGCGCTATAGCCATACCCGCCATACACAGCAACCGGGGGAGCAGGAGCATAATATCGCGGCCCGCCAATCCGCACCGCAACTCCAAACCGTTGGGCCTGCGCAGCTGGAGCCCCAGCCGCAAGCACCGCACCAGCCAGCGTCGTCGCCGCCAGTACTCCATATACATTGAACTTCATTCCAGTAAGCTTCGCGGTGATGTTGGATAGCTTCTTCATGACGTGCCTCCTGCACTTGCGATCACTTCCGCCGTGCATATAGGTAAACGCCATTCCACCCACCGTGTTGCGCGCAACTTCCTTTTTCTTCCGTGTTCACAGCCCTATTGCGCCGACGCCATCACCGCTTCATTCCCCTGCTTCTGCCCCACGCACGCAAAGCTGGCCGCGCGATTCACATCCCCCACCCCGTCATACCTCGGCCAAGCCGGCCACTCGCACAACGGCCGTGTCCTGCCACTATGGTTGTCCGTCACCACCAAATCCTCTGGAGCTATCCCCCGGTCCGCCCACGCATCCAGCGTCCCAATCGTGTCGAAGCCGCCATCGAACTTTCCAAACCCATGCCCCAGCCCCGGCACCAAATACAGCCGCGCAAAACTCTTCGTAGCCTCCACCCCCAGCTTCGCCTCCACCCTCTCGTAATAGTCCACACTCGAGTTCGTAGGAATCACCATGTCCGCAGTCCCATGCACCAGAATCAGCTTCCCTCCACGCGCAAGGAACGGCCCCAGGTTCGCATTCGTACTGTCAATCTCATGCGCCTGGTGATGCAGTTCGTGATGCCACGGCCCACCATTCTCCGTATTGAAATCCCGCGCATCGAAATGATGTCCCACCGTCAGAAAATTCCGCGTCACATCATCGCCAATCACATACCCAAAACTATTCAGGATCATCACCGGATTCTTCAGCGGAAAGTGCAGCAGCCCCACCGCTCCGCCCAGGTTCGCACCCGCCAGCACGTTGTATCCCGGGATGCTCTCCACTCCCTCCGACAACGGGGTCGACGTCTTCTCCTCCGTAGCAAAAGTCTCCAGCGTATGCACCTGCGCATCAGACAAGCACCCATGATGCGCCCGCCCATCCTTGCACCGCAGCGACTCCGCCCGCACCTGGCACCCCGCCGGGTCCGAAATAATCCCATCCCGCAATCCATCCTGCGCATCGCACGCCCTCTGCACCGTCCGCGCAATCAGCCGAGTCTGCGCGTACCCCAGAAATCCTCCCGGAGCATACAGTGCCTGCGCCGTTCGCATGAACTGCAGATCCAGTTCCACCTGGTCCCACGCCGCATACGCCGCCAGCACACCGTCGTAATCCTCCGGATACCGTTGCGCCACCCGCAGCGCCTCTCGTCCGCCCGTCGACCCGCCAATGAAATACATCCGCCTCGGCGCAACACCATACCGCCGCCGCATCAACTCCATCGCAACGTCATGCACCTTCTTCAGCGCATCCCCCGCGAAGTTCCGCTGCATCTCCGCATTGCGAGCAAACTTCGCATTCAACGTATTGATCGCATCCGGCAGCGGAAAATAACTCCGGTGATTCCCACTATCCGACCCAAACGTCGCATACCCCCGAGCCAGCGGAGGC
>DATCDL010000259.1:0-9295 GCA_036510715.1 Acidobacteriaceae bacterium | reverse complement strand
ATGAGCCCCTTGCGGAGAAACACCCCTAACGACTGATCATCTTCGACCACCAAAACACGCATAGCAGACCTTCCGTGAATAGATAAAAAGCCAATCCTGTGAAGTACATCGGCAAGACCATCGATGTTCTAATCACCGCTGTCCTATTACCATCCACCGGGAAACGGCGTGGGACAAGGAATACCTATGCGGATCTAATGATTCGTTCTCCCACTTCGGGACAGGTTGGCGGAGTCCCATTTTGGAGCCGGTCATTGGCAAAGAGGATTCCCGTAAAATTTCGCTGCCAGTTCGCCTTTTATTCGCTAGAATGACCGCATGGCAATCACGCGTCGGCAAAAAGAAGTAATCGACTTTCTTTCCAGCTTCACGACCAGGAACGGGTACTCTCCTTCGTACGAAGAGATTGCCGCGGGACTGGGGCTGAACTCGCTGGCCACGGTGCATAAGCACGTTACGAATCTGCAGAATAAGGGCATGCTGCAGCGCGCGCACAACCGCAGCCGGTCGATCGATGTGATTCCGCAGCGAGCTCCGCGAAAGATGATGGACCGCCTGCCGCTGCTGGGGCGCATTTCTGCGGGCAAGCCGGTGGAGGCAATCGAGACGGCAGAGACGATCTCGCTGGGCGACATCATTGGGAACCGCGAGGTGTATGCGCTGGAAGTCCGGGGCGACTCGATGCGCGACGAGCACATTGTGTCGGGGGACTATGTGCTGGTGGAGCGGACACATACGGCGCGCGAAGGCGAGATTGTCGTGGCGCTGATCGACGGAACCGATGCAACGCTGAAGCGATTCTACCGTGAGGGGAACGTGATCCGGCTGCAGCCATCGAATGCCGAGATGCAGCCGATTTATGCACCGGCGGGCAGTGTCAGCATCCAGGGCAAAGTGCTGGGGATGCTGCGGAAGTACGCCTGAAACCCGAAACCACGCAGGGGCATGGAACCGGTGCGGCATTTGCTGCGTAACTCAACTCCGAAGAGCAAATTCTGACGGCTTCGGAGGTCCCTTGAACTCGACCACTAGAACAAAGTCCAAATCACGGAAGCGGATTTGGATCATCCTCGGTGTAGTTGTTTGCGTGCTGGGTGGCGGCGGATTCGTCGCGGCCAAAGCCCTCGGTGGGTCTCCGCCGCTGGATCCATCGCAACTGGGGACTGTCGAGACCGGCGACATTGCGCGTTCGGTAGTGGCGACGGGGAAGGTCCAGCCAATCACCGAAGTCGAGGTGAAATCGAAGGCCAGCGGCATTGTTACCAAACTGGATACCGACATCAACCATACGATTCATACGGGACAGGTGCTGGCGCAACTGGATCAGGAAGAGATTCTGGACGAGGTTGCGGCGCAGAAGGCGCAGCTCGGCGCGGCGCAGTCCAGTGCGCGATCGGCCACAGCCTCTGTCGCTTACGACCGGGTCGCGGCGGAGGCACCGGATCTTCCAATGTTTGAGCACTCGTATCACCGGGCGCTAGAGATGCAGAAGGATGGTGTGGTGTCGCAGCAGGCGCTGGATGATGCACACCAGAAGTACCTTGCGGCGCTGAATATACGCGATAAAGCCGTGGCTCAGATCGCCGTCGACACGGCTCGAGCGCATCAGATGGCTTCGCAGGTGCAACAGGCGCAGGCGTCGCTGAACCAGCTGGAGGAGCAGCTTTCGTACACCACGGTGACATCGCCGATTGATGGCGTGGTGCTGTCGCGCGATGTGCAGGTGGGCGATGCGGTGAGCTCGATCCTGGTGCTGGGATCGACGGCGACGCTGGTGATGACGCTGGGGGACATCCACGAGGTGTACGTAAAGGGCAAGGTCGACGAATCGGATATTGCGAAGGTCTATCTTGGTCAGGCGGCGCGGATCAAGGTGCAGAGCTTCCCGAACAAGACGTTTGCCGGCCGGGTTACAAAGATCGCTCCGCTGGGCGTGGAGAAGGATAACGTCACGACCTTTGAGGTGCAGATTTCTATTGAGAACCCGGGCGGAGAGCTGAAGGCGAATATGACGGCGAATGCTGAAATCGTGCTCGAGGAGCATAAGCATGTGATGACGATTCCAGAGCAGGCCGTGATCTATGACAAGGACCGGAGCGCGTCGGTGTGGGTTCCCGATACCCACGGCAAAGATGGTCATCGCGTGGTGAAGATCAAGACGGGAATTTCAAATGGCAGTCGCATCGAGGTGCTCTCCGGGCTGAAGTCCGGGGAGAAGGTAGTGCTGCAGCAGACATCGTAAATTTGATTCAAAGAAGGTGAATGAGATGAAATTTCGGCTTATTGCAGGAACCGCACTGCTGATGGTTTCGACCGCAGCGTTCGGGGCGGATAACCAGTTCGAGCGCACGCTGAATGTTTCTTCGCAACCGGATCTGTATGTGGCGACCGGCTCGGGGAATATCACGATTCACGCGGGGAGCGACAGCCAGATCCACATCGTCGGCCACGTGCATGCGGGCTGGAGCCTATTTGGCATCGGCGGCACGCTGGGTGGGGTCAATGATCGCATCCGGCGCATCATCGACAATCCACCGGTGGTGCAGAATGGCAACTCGGTACGGGTCGGCGAGTCGAACGATCACGACCTGTTCAACAACATCAGCATCGACTACGACATCTCTGTGCCGGCGGCGGTGGCACTGAACCTGCATAGCGGCTCGGGGGATATTGAAGTTGACCAGGTCGGGCGCTATCTGTCGGCGACGAGCGGCTCCGGGAATGTGCGAGCGCACGGCGTCCACGGCCCGGCAGAGCTCGGAACGGGCTCGGGCGACATTGAGCTGGGAGAAGAGGGGCCCGGAGATGTGAAGACCAAAACCGGGTCGGGGAATATCAAGGTTCATGGACTCAACGGGGGGCTCACGGCACGGAGCGGGTCCGGAGATATTGAGGGAGATGGCCGGCTCACAGGCCCTGCGAATCTTTCAGCCGGCTCGGGCAACGTCAAGCTACACCTGACACCGGACGCACACTTCAACCTGGAGGCTTCGACAGGTTCGGGCGATATTCACGTAAACTTCCCGGGCGCTCCCGAACAAGGGGACAACTCGCGTCATCACATGACGGCACCGATCAATGGCGGGGGATCTCCGCTGGAGGTTCGAACGGGCTCGGGGAATATTGAGATCGACAGCCATTAGGCAGAGGGCGGCCCTCGCTTCGCTAGAGGCAGCGGGGCCGCTACACTGTACATCATGGCCAATGGTGCACCACGTCTGCTCGTGTTCGATCTAGACGGTACGCTGATCAATTCGTCGCTCGATCTTTGCGCCTCGGTGAATGCGGCGCTTGAGTCGGTGCGGAAACCCTTGCTTCCCAACGCGCTGATCGCCAGCTATATCGGGGATGGTGCGGCGATGCTGGTTCGTCGCGCGCTGGGCGATCCGGGGGACCTGGATTCTCTGCACCCGAGGGACGGGGACGATCTTTTCCGCCGCACGTTTGAGTTTTTTCTCCACTACTATCGCGAGCATAAGCTGGACAACACGCACTGCTACGACGGCGTCCTCGATGCACTTTGGAGTATCCGCGCGGGTCATCCGGAGTTGCTCATGGCGGTGCTCACCAACAAGCCGGTGATCCCGTCGCGTGAGATTTGCAACGCGCTGGGACTGTCGCAGTACTTTTTTCAAAACTACGGGGGGAACTCCTTCGAGACCAAGAAGCCCGATCCAGAGGGGCTGCTGCGCTTGATCGATGAGGCGACTTCCCTGCTGGCTGGCAACCGATCCGCGGAGGCCATTTTGCCGAGGGAGGTGGTGATGATCGGGGATTCGGATGTGGACGTGCTGACGGCGCGGCGTTGTGGGGTGCGGTCGGTGGGGTGCAGGTTCGGGCTGGCTCCCGCGGCGCTTGCAGCGGCAGGCCCGGATGCTGCCGTCGATCATCCATCGGAGTGGCCAAACGTGCTGGGACTTTAGGGTGCAACTTCCTGCTGTTACTTCCACGCGCCGAGCAGGCGCCGCAGGACGATGAGTTCGCCGGTGTGATACGCGTCGTGGTCGGCGATGAGGAAGGCCTCCCGCAGCAGCGACTGGTGGCCGTCTCCCCAGGGAAAGGGAGTCGTGAGTTCTTTATCGTTCGCAGCTTTGAGAAGCTTCTCGAAGGCTGTGCGGTCTTCGCGAACGTAATGGATGGATTGCTCCCAGGAATCGGCGTCGGGGGGTTGGGGATTGGCCGGCCAGTAGGCTTCGGGCCACTTGCGAGCCTTGTAGCTGCCGTCGGCGTTGTCGCTGAAGTCGAGGATGTCGCGCTGCGCAATACGGATGTGTTCGAGGATCTGCCAGGCGGAGTAGGGGAGGTTGTCGGGAACGGTGCCGCGGAGGTGTGCGGGAAAGTCCTTCACCGCATCGTCGAAGGTCGCGTGGGCCTGGCCGCCGTCAAGCAATGCGTGCAATTGTTTCCTTAGGGCCTGACCCAGACTCACGTCCAGCTTTGCATGATCTGTCATGAATTATGAGATGCGATCGAGATCGTCGGCGTCGCGCCGGGCCAGAGGCCAGAGCCACGCGGCACCGCGTACGCCGCTGGAATCACCGTGAACATTGCGCAGGATGGGAGTCTCGACTCCGCCGCCGAAGTCGTAGTCGCGGAGACGGGAGGAGAGACCTCCCTCGTACAAGCGGGCAAGATTCGAGAGACCTCCGCCAATCACAATCGCGTCGGGATCGAGGACGTTGACGATGGTGGAGAGGCCACGCGCCATGCGCTCGACTAACCGGTCCAGCGCCTCGTTGGCCTCCACGTCGCCAGCTTCGGCGGCGGCCACAATCTCGACGCCACGAAGATTACGACTGGTCACACGTGCAAAATCCCACTCGAAGCCAGTACCGGAGATCCAGGTTTCGAGGCAGCCGTGATGGCCGCAATAGCACAGCATCCCTGGGGATTCCTCGGCAGTTGGCCAGGGGAGCTGGGTGTGTCCCCACTCTCCTCCCAGACCGTTGGGGCCGGCGTGAACACGGCCATTGATGGAGATACCACCGCCGCAGCCGGTACCAAAGATGACGCCGAAGACGACCGGATAGTCGCGCGCTGCGCCGTCCGTCGCCTCACTGATCGCGAAGCAGTTTGCATCATTCGCGCAACGAACCTGGCGGTCCAGGGCAATGCTGAGATCGTGCTGCAACGGCCGACCGTTCAGCCAGGTGGAATTTGCATTCTTCACCAGGCCCGTCGATTTGACGACGGTCCCGGGAATGCCGACGCCAACGGTGCCGGTCTGGGCCGTTAGATTCTCCAGTTCGTGGACGAGGCGGGAGACTGCGGCAATGGTTCCGGGGTAGTCTCCCCTGGGCGTCGCGACGCGAATGCGCTGCAACTCAAGGCCTGCCGGGTCGAGCGCGATTGCCTCAATCTTCGTTCCACCTACATCAACGCCAATCCTCATCGGGTTACCTGCTGCTCCTGAATTTCCATTTCAACCTTATGCTCCTTAGGCCCCGGGGATACTCGTCAAGCCTAACGCCAGAGCGATGCCAGCGGCTAGACAAAGTATCTGCCACAACACTGCCTTTGGTCTGCGCTCGCTCTGCAACTCCGGAAGCAGATCTACCAGCGAGATGTAGAGAAAGCTTCCGGCACTGACGGGCAGGAGCCATGCTACTCGATGCAAACCGTGCTCTCCTACGGCTACTACAATTCCCCACCCAAACAGGCTCGATCCGCCAGCGCCGATGGCGAGCAGCGCAGCACGTCCGCGCGCGATTCCCATATGGACTAACAGCGCGAAGTCGCCGAGGCGGTGCGGAATCTCATGCAGACCGACGGCGAGCGCAGTGACCCAACCTACGTGAGGATTGATGGCGAAGGCCGCGGCAACGCTGGTTCCATCAATGAGACTGTGGGTGATCGATCCCAGGAGTAACGTAGCCGGCCTGGAGGCATGGTGATGATCGTGATAGCCCTGCTCGTGCGCCTCGTCTGCATCGGAGGCAGGCTCGGCGCTTACACCCGAAACCATGTGAATGACTTTTTCGAAGCTGAAGAGAGCGAGCATGGTCACCACGAGCGTGACCCACACGGCGGTGCGATTTCCAAGGGCGTCAATCGCCTCTGGCATGAGATGAACGGCTCCGGTTGCGAGCAGGACGCCGACAGCGAGGCTGATGACGTACGGAAGCGCTCGCCGCAGCCAGGTGTCTGAGCGGTGCAGCGACGTCACGGCGATCGCAGCTAAAACCTGCACACCGATGACGGCGATCAAAGACTCGAGGATTCTGCTTTGCACCGCTACCTCCCAGTCAATCCTACCGTGTGGGCAAGCTATTGCCGCGGAGGCGATGTGGATGGAGGGCTGGCGGAGAGGTCAAGCGGGGGGTTTGGGGGCGTCAGGGCTTCGACGATGCGGTTGTAGCGGCATCGCTGTTATTGGCGGGAAGGGTGTAAATGACCTCGCCTGCGCGCGTGTAGTGCAGTTCTTCCCTGGCCTCATGTTCAATGGCGCTGGGATCGTTCTGCAGCCGGTCGACGTGTTCGCGGAGTTGCTGATTTTCTGTCTGCAACTGCTGCATCTGGCGTTGCAGAGACTTTGCCTCTTCGCGCTTATGGGCGAATGCGGTGAGACCGTTGTGCCCGAAGATAACACCGTAGGCCATCACCAGGGCGAGGGTTGCCGTGGCAATCGTTGCAGCACGACGCCGCCAGAGATAGGCGCGCTCCTTCGCAGCTCCGGCGAGTGCCGGGAGTTGCGCGGTCAGCTTCGATTTGCTCTGCAGGGTTCCCAACTGCGATGTCCTCGCTTGCAACAATCCTCTTTGATGCGCCGTGCGATTGGCGCGTGCTATTGAAGTATCGCGCATTCTGGTGTGGAGGTGGCGAGGATGCGCGGGAGTGAACCAGACTTGTCGACACCCCCCCGCTCCATTTTGGGGATACACAGGTTTGCGCCCGCTTGCACCGCCAGCTTTGGTATCCTTAGGCTTGTCCGTATGCGTGTCCTCTTCTGCATCTCGATTTTGGCCTTGATCGCTCTACTTTGGGCCTCGATCGCGATTGAACGACACGTATCCCAGGCCCGGCAGCGAGAAGTTCGCGAACTGCAGGCCAAAGCAGGCGCGGAACCAAAGGGCCATCCCTGAGTAAGATGGAAGAATACGACTTCACGCTGAGATCTCATTCGCATCGAGAGCCAACTATGCAAACTGCCATTGCCAACTCCTCCCGCACCGCAGGCCTTTCTGGTTTTGCTGCGACGATTCCTGGAAGAATTCTGATTGGCCTCGCGGCTACGGTTGTCGTCGCGGCTGCTGCTCACGTTGCGATTCCGCTGCCCTTCACGCCGGTTCCCCTTACCCTGCAGCCGCTGGCTGTTCTGGGGGTTGGCCTTGCGATGGGCCCGGTTGCAGGCTTCCTGACGATGCTGGCTTACCTGGCAGAAGGGGCGATGGGGCTTCCGGTGTTCAGCCCGACGGGCCTTGGAGGACTGGCTCAGATCGTTGGACCAACCGGGGGCTTTCTGATGGCTTATCCGCTGGTGGCAGCCATCGCCGGCGGCCTGACCCGCGGCCTGACCCGCGGCCTGACCCGTCGCACACCAAAATTTTTGGCTGCCTTTGTGGCGGGAAATCTCGCCATGGCAGTCCTGTTTCTGTTTGGGGCGACGTGGTTTATGCACTATACCCACAACTCCCTGCATGCTGCGTGGATTGGGGCTGTTGCTCCCTTTCTTCCCGGCGAATTCGTCAAAGTACTTATCGCGGCGGGGGTGTACAGCACCCTGGCACGCGTTCCACGCATCTAACCAACATCACTTCAGGTGATTGTCCGGGAGCGCAGATCGATTGCGCCTCTTGTGACCAGAAGAGCTACAAAAGGACCCATGACTACTGCAGCATTAGCCGTACGCGAGATTAAGATTGCCCATAGCCCGGACTCGGACGACGCCTTTATGTTTTATGGCCTCGCAACCAACAAGGTTCGAGTCCCGGGGTACAAATTCACCCATACCCTGACGGATATCGAGGCTCTGAACCATCGTGCTATGACCGATCAGTACTACGACGTCACAGCGATCAGCTTCCACGCCTACCCGTACATCCAGGAGAACTATACCCTGATGGCGTGCGGCGGTTCGGTCGGAGACAACTACGGGCCCATGATCGTGGCTGCAAAGAATTACACGATCGACGAAGTGAAGAAGCTCCGCATTGCGGTGCCCGGAACGCTGACAACCGCATACCTGACGCTCAAGCTCTTTGCTCCGGATATTGAGACCGTTGTGGTCGATTTTGACAAGATTATCCCTGCGGTGGTATCTGGCGAATTCGACGCCGGCCTCATTATTCATGAAGGGCAACTGACCTACGGCCGCGATGGCCTCACCAAGATTCTGGATCTTGGAGTCTGGTGGAACGAGCAGACGGGCCTTCCCCTTCCGCTTGGCGGCAACGCCATTCGGCGCTCACTGGGACATGAGGTGCAGCTCATCACGACCAATGCCCTGCGCGAGAGCATTCAGCATGCTCTCGATCACCGCGAGGCGGCGCTGGAGTACGCGATGCAGTTCGCTCGGGATCTGGATACGTCGATGGCGAATCGCTTTGTGGGGATGTACGTGAATGAGCGCACCTTGAACTTCGGCGACGATGGGCGGGTGGCGATCAGGAAGATCCTGGATATGGGCTACGAGCGCGGCATTATTCCTTACAAGGCAAATGTGGACTTCGTCGGCTAGCTTCGTCCCCGTCGCCTCCACGCGGCGGGGATTTCCTCATCGTCCTGAGCTGTGCCGAGAGGCTGGATCATGATATTCTTTTCAGGTGCGGTGAGGTTCTCCCGCGCATCCCTTGGCGATCTACCTGTAGTTCGCTCTTTGCTGCAGGGCAAAGTTCAAGGTCTGGACGCGTAGCTCAGCTGGTAGAGCATTCGACTCTTAATCGACTGGTCGTAGGTTCGATCCCTACCGCGTCCACCACATCTTTCCTGTTCCCGGCGCATTGATTTCGTAGCATCCGGCACACTTCGCGATCTCGGCGGACTTCAATTCCTTCCTTGCGAACGCCCAGCGGTCACTCGCAAAATAATTGAGGATGGAACAGCACGCAATGCTGATGACATTCGACATCAACAGCGGCAATCGAAGCTGCTGAGTAAAGATTCGCATCAGCAGCAGGTTCCCAGTCATCGAGATCGCTCCGTTTGAAAGGTGGAACCGCAGCAACTGTGCGAAAAGTTGACTGCGGTCAGCGCGGTCGCGCCACGTTAGGCGGAGATGCCAGACGAAGTTATGCAGCAGCGTTACCTCAATGGCAGCAGCCGTCGCGCAGAGGTAGTGGCGAGGCGCGACGCGAAT
>DATCDL010000258.1:0-5750 GCA_036510715.1 Acidobacteriaceae bacterium | reverse complement strand
AACTATCAGGCGGCGGCGAACAGCTTCCGCGATTGCCTGCGGGGCGACAACGACCCCAAATGGACCGAGGTCTGGAGCCATGTTAATTTGGGGAAGATCTTCGACGTAACGGGGCAGAGAGAGCGTGCGGTGAATGAATATCGACAGGCAATCCAGACGAACGACAACACGCAGGGTGCTATCAATGAGGCTCGTGCGCTGACGCAGAAGCCGTACAAACGCGACGAGGACGCCACGAATTAGAGGCGAGATATTTGTCTAGCTTTTGGGGGCGAGAACGTTCCCTGGCGTCGGCTATCGTGGGTCGCGAGCTGCTGGATCGATACGCTACTTCGATGGAACGGAAGAGACGGCAGCGAGGACCGACTCGTAGCTGGGGTCAGCGTGGCGGATGTGCTCGGCTACGCGCTCGCGCTCCTCCGGGGTCAGAATGGGCAGTACCGACAGGATGCGGCGCAGGGTGACAGAGATGTCGTCGACGTAGTTCATGGTGCGAATGGCTTCACCGGAAAGTGGCACTGGGATCTCCTCGTTTGAACTAGTTTACGCGGTTGGCGGAGAAGAACAAAGGGGCGAGCCGATCAGGATTGGGAGCCTTCGCGGACACGCAGAGAGGCTTCGTCGGTGGGGCCGCCGGCTGCAGGGCCTTCGATCGGCTTCTCGTAGCCGTCGCGATCGGTCATCTCCATGATGGAGGCCAGTTGGCTGGAAAGATCGGGGTGGAGGGCGGTCAGGCTGAAGCGCCAGCTCCAGTTCCCTGCTGCGGCGGCGGGCGTGTTCATGCGTCCCTCGCTGCCGATGTGGAGGATGTCCTGCAAGGGGAAGATACAGGTGGTGGCCACCGAACCGGCAGCAGCTTTGATCATGGCCCAGACGATGTCGGCGTCGCTGTCGATTTGGTGCAGATATGTCTGGACGTTGCCTCGTTCGGTCGCGCTGGCGTCCTTGCGCCACCAGCCCAGGGTGGTGTTGTTGTCATGCGTGCCGGTGTAGACGACCGTGTTTTCGACGTAGCGGTGGGGCAGATACAGGTGGCCGCCGCGGTCGGCGAAACCGAATTGGAGGATCCGCATGCCGGGCATGCCGAAGAACTCACGCAGCTCATCGACCTCCTTGGTGATGAGGCCTAGGTCTTCGGCGATGAAGGGTAGATCGCCGAAGATCTCCTTGAGGCGGTTGAAGAGAGCGTGGCCGGGGGCCTTGACCCATTGTCCGTTGACGGCTGTAGCTTCGTCGGCGGGGATGGACCAGTAGGCTTCGAAGCCACGGAAGTGGTCGAGACGAACCTGGTCGTAGAGAGTGAGAGCGCGGCGGATGCGGGCGACCCACCAGTCGAATCCGTTTTCCTGCAGGAGCGACCATTTGTAGAGCGGATTGCCCCAGCGCTGGCCGGTCGCGGAGAAGTAGTCGGGCGGAACGCCGGAGACGCGGATGGGGTGAAGATCTTCGTCGAGCTCGAAGATTTCGGGATGGGTCCAGACATCGGCGCTGTCGTAGCTGACGAAGATGGCGACGTCGCCCAGGATGCTGATCGTTCGCTGGGAGCAATAGGCACGGAGGGCGGCCCACTGATCGTCGAAGAAGAACTGGACGACTTGCTCGATGGCGAGCTCGCGGCTGCTGTCATTCATGAGCCCGGTCAGAGCTTCGGGCTGGCGGTGGGCGTATTCCGCCGGCCAGTCGATCCAGCTGAGGTATTTGAATCGGCGGCGGAGAACGCTGTAGATCGCGTAGTCGGTGAGCCAGGAGATGTTGTCCTGGCAGAAACGCTGGAAGCGGAGACGATCTTCCTGGGAGGCATTGTCGAGGAAGTTGGCTGCCGCCTCTTCGATGAGCGGAATCTTCTTTTTGAACGCTGCGCTAAAGTCGCAGGGGCCTTCGTGTCCGGGCAGGCCGCCGGGAACACTCTGGATGCGGTCCGAGGTGATCCAGCCGTCGCGAGCGAGGAACTCGAGGCTGATGAGCAGGGGGTTGCCGGCAAAAGCAGAGAGTGCGGAGTAGGGCGAACTGCCATAGCCGGTGGGACTGAGCGGAAGGACCTGCCAGAGCCGCTGCTTGGCCGCGGCGAGGAAGTCGACGAAGCCATAGGCCGCGGGGCCAAAATCGCCTACGCCGCCGAACGACGGCAGCGAGGTGATATGCAGCAGTACTCCAGAGATGCGTTCAGGACTCATCGACTCTCCTCATAGGCTCCTTGTTCGGCGGGGCCTTATTGCGTTGGACGTGCAACAGGATGCTGCGGGATGCAGGCCGAAATGAGAGTACCCCAGCCTCGTACGGAAAACCGTCAAGGATGGGGTACTTTCTTTCAAAATAGAGTGCGCTAGTTGCCGAGCGGAGTATCCGGCTTCTTATTGCTGTAGTTGATGGCTCCTGCCTTTTCGTAGCGATCCATGATCGAGTCTACGAAGACGCTGAAGGCCTCCTGGCGCTGCTGATCGAGGAGCTTCTCCCTGGACGCATCGAAGTTTTTGGCGATGTCGTCCGCGGTTGGCTCCTGCTTATCTGTGAGCTGGATGACGGAACCGTTCACACCTTCATTGATCGGGCCCGAGATTCCTCCCTTGGGCATGGTGAAGACGACAGAGGCTGCACCGGAGAGTGCGCCAATGTCGGCTACCTGCGCGTCGCGACCGACGAGATCGCTGGTCTTGACCGGTAGCTTCATCTCGGCTGCGGCCTTGTGGAGATCACCCAGAGCCTTGGCGCGGTCGGAAAGCTTGAGGAGCTGCGCGTTAAGCAGTTCGGGAGTCTTCTCGGCGCGGTAGTCGTCGAGGACGTGGGACTTGTAGTCGGCGAAGTCAGGTGCGTGGGCGGCTTTGATGTCGTCCACCTGGAAGATCGCATAGCCTTCGCCGGTGGAGGCCGTCTCGGGAGTAGCACCCTTCGTGGCGTTGAAGGCAGCGGAGAGGAGGCCCGTCGAATCAGCAAGGCTGGGGATGAGGCCCGTTTTGGCGACGTAGTCGGTGGTGATGACGTGCAGGTTATGCGCGGCGGCGGTCTTATCGAGGCCATTCTTCTTGGCCTCGGCAGCGAGTTGCGCGGCATAAGCCTGGGAGGCGGCAGCAGACTTCTGGCTCTGCAACTGCTCCATGATCGAGGACTTCACTTCGGCCAGGGGCTTGACCTGGGCCGTGTCCTTGGCTTCGGTCTCGATGATGTGATAGCCGAACGAGGAACGCACGAGGCCGGAGGTCTGGCCGGGGTTGAGTTGCATGGCGGCCTGCGCATAGGCGGGGTCAAGCGAGCTGGTTGCGATCATGGGGAGTTCACCGCCCTGATCCTTGCTGCCAGGATCGTCGGAATACTTCTTGGCGAGATCAGCGAATTTGGCACCGGCCTTGAGCTGCTTGAGAACGTCTTCAGCCTTCGCCTTTGCCGCAGCATCGGTCTTGGCATCGGCACCCTTGGCGACGGAGATCAGGATATGACGGGTCTTCACCTGCTCGGGGGTCTTGTACTGGTCGAGGTGGGCATCGTAGTACGCCTGCACATCCGCATCCGTAACCTTTGCCGGGCCAGCGGGAAGATTCGAGCTGTCAAAGCTGAAGAAGGTGATCTTGCGGGTCTCGGGAACGGCGGTCGCGTAGCGCGCGGCATTGGTCTTGAAGAATGCCTGAAGCTCAGCATCCGAGGGGTTGATGGTCGCCTTGATGTCCGTACCGGAGATCACGGCGTAGTCAAATTTCACCTTGGTGCCGGTTTGTAGATACTGGGCGCGAACGGCGCTGTCAGAGACGCTGACGCCACCCGTGACGAGGGCCTGGAGGCGCTGAAGCTCAAGGTCGGACTTGACCTCGCCCTCGAACTGCGTCACTGGAAGATGGAACGCAGACTCGACGAAGTTGATGTACTGCTCCTGGCCAATGAAGGTGCCGTTGGGAAAGAGATATTGCGAGTAGGCACCATTCTTAAGGTAGCTTCGGAGGTCATCATTCGAGACGCTGAGGCCGAGATGGTTGGCCTCGTGAGTGAGAACGGCGCGCTCCACCTCAAGCTGGCCAGCACGGCTCATGACAAACTGCAGGTAAAAATCGGGCAGTTGCTGCTGCTGCATCTGGCGCTCGGCAGTGCGCTGAACATCCGCGGTCTTGATGGAGGTAGTATCCCCCGCAATTTTCCCGAGGATGCCGGGTGTGCGTACCGTGGCATAGACGCTGACGTCGCTGGATGCACCGTTATCGAAGATGCCGGGGACGAGGGTGATCACCATGGTGACGATGGCAGCGCCGATGATGACTGCAAAAATGGCTTTTGTGGCGCGATTGTCTTGCTGCAGAATGCGGATCATGCTTGGCTAACGACCTTCACTTCAGGCGGATCTCCGACGGAAATCACGCTGCCCGGGATTTTTGCGCACGGCTGAGGGCACGGTCTCTTGCGAGACGCATCCCACCTGCTCGCAGGGGCTCATGGCAAAGTATAAATCAGTCGACGCTGCTGAGCGCGTTAGTTTGAGACCTGAGCGGCTTCGGAGCGAAAAGAAGAAGGCTGCGAATTGCTCCGCAGCCTCCTTGAATCGCTGAATTCATTGATGAAATGACGTTAGCGAGGCGGACCATAATAGTAGCCGTAGTAGGGGCTGTAATAGCGGACACGAGCCGGACCCTGGGGGCGCTGCGGGCCGGCAGCATAGGATAAGCGCGTCATCTCCTGCTCAGAGACCGTGCGCAGGGCCAGAGGCGTGGCCGTTCTGAAGGTCAGGACCGACTCAGGCGGGATGATGATCTGGCCACGTGGCGAGGCCGCCGATCCAGCGAGGCCTGCGCCGGCGCCAACTCCCGCACCGATGGCCGCACCTTCGCCGCCGCCCGCCACGGCGCCAATCACCGCTCCGAGGATACCCATGCCGACCGTGTTATTTACCGTGCCCGTCGTCTTGTCCCTGCCACTCCGGCCCCAGATTTCGGAATTTAGGGGATAGGCCCTGCCGCCCAGCATCAGGCTGGTGAGCTGCAGTGAGAGCTCACCCTGGCCCTTGAAGACACCGGCCTTCTTCGCGTCGACGACCGTACCCGTGACGGTTGCGCCGCGTGGAATGGCGACCGCCCCTCCTGCCACAACGTCGGTGAGCACTGTGCCGTCAAAGTCTGAACCGGGCTGTATGTGGTTCGAATCCAGCCCTCGGTTGATGCGAATGCGCAACATCGCGCCGGGAGGAACCGTAACCTCCATACCCGCCACCTGACCGCCGGGAATGGGGGGTTCACCTTGCTGTGGGCCATAGTTCTGAGATAGTGGCTGCCGGCTAGAAGGCGGAGGCCCCTGCTGCTGTCCTCCCTGCTGCGGATAATAGCTGCCTTGCGGGGGCGGCGGTGCACCCGCATCGTCTTGGGCATTTTGAGCATCGGCCGGAGGAGGCGCAGAACCAGTTCCATCGGGAGAAGGGGCGTACGTTCCATCGGATTGGAGCACGGGCTGGTTGGACTGCGACGCATCTGGCTGCTCGCTCGGGATCGCCTCATTCTGGGCGGCTGGATCCTCGGTACCCTGGGCTGTTGGCTCGGCTGCAGCAACCGCCGGGGTGTCGCCAAGCGTCAACTCGTCAACGACCTTTTTGACGCCCTGAGCACGAGCGGCGAGATTTTCGGCCTGGGTGCGCAGTGCCTCATCGTGTACATTGCCGGTCAACGTGACCGTTCCGTACACAGTGGCGGTCTGAATATTTTGAGTTGATAGCTCCGGAGCACTGGCTAATGCCTTGAGAACATTGGACTCAATCTGAGCATCCGGGATTGTTGAACCGCTCT
>DATCDL010000257.1:0-6435 GCA_036510715.1 Acidobacteriaceae bacterium | reverse complement strand
GTGAGCCCGAGGAAGGCGAAGGTGGAGTAGTCGGTGGCCTGGTGGGTGGCGACGGTGAAGTTGTACTTCCAGCTGGGCGGATGGGGTTTGGCACCGGCGGATACGGAGCGGAAGTTGGGCATGAAGCCGAGGATGCGCTGGGGTTGCTGGCGCTCGAGGGGGATGGGGTTGCCGTCAGCGTCGAGGGGAAGTGTGGTGCCGGGCTTCTGGTGCGGAACATTGCTGTTGAGGCCGGCGGTCTGGGAGGTACTGCTGGACTGATCCTGGGTAGAGGAGAAGCTGAAACTCGAGCGATCGGCATACGGTGCGGCGCCTGAGGGAGAGACTTCGGCGAGGGAGGAAGAGGCGGAAGCGACGAGGGGACTGGTCTTCGGCGCGTCTGGAGGCGTGGCCGACTGGGCACGCCTATTGCTCGCGGTGAGACATAGAAACAGAAAAAGAGGAGCGATCGGATAACGCAAATACACCATCCTGGAGGTCAAGGAAAATAGGCCGTCACTGAGTGGCCGAGGCTGTCGGAGCACAGGGGCAAGTAGTACGTTAGAGCCAAAATTACGAGAAAAGTTTCGCGTATTTCGGCAATTGCAGCGCCGATGCGCATGCAAAGGTACTCAACGACGGTTTATGTCGTGTGACGGGAGGCGCGCGATTCTCAGCGGCCGAGTTCCTCGAGGTATTTTTCTACTTCGAGGGCGGCCATGCAGCCGGTGCCGGCGGCGGTGATGGCTTGACGGTAGCGGCGATCCTGGACGTCTCCGCAGGCGTAGACGCCGTGGATGCGCTCGCCAAGGGTCGAGACGAAGACGTTGTCTTCGGTCTTGATGTAGCCGTCGACGTCGAGATCGAGCTGGCCGTCAAACATCCGGGCGTTGGGGATGTGGCCGATGCCGAGGAACATGAAGCTGACGGGCAGGGTGGAGCGCTCGCCGTTCTTGCGGTTGATGAGTTTGAGGCCCTTGAGGTCTTTTTCTTCGACGCCGATGCACTCTTCGACGAGGGTGTTGTGAAGGAATTCGATTTGGGGATGGGCTACGGCGCGCTCGAGCATGATGCGGGAGGCGCGGAAGTTTTCGGAGCGGTTGATGATGGTGACCTTGGTGGCGAAGCGGGTGAGGAAGAGGGCTTCCTCCATGGCGGAGTCGCCGCCGCCGATGACGGCGATTTCCTTGCCGCTGGCGAAGAAGCCATCGCAGGTGGCGCAGGAGCTGACGCCGAAGCCGATGAGGGCCTGCTCGGAGGGAAGGCCGAGCCAGCGGGCGCTCGCGCCGCTTGCGATGATGAGGGAGCGGGTGCGGACGATGTCCTTGCCGACGGTGAGGGTGAAAGGCATGGTGGTGAGGTCGACGGTGGAGAGATGGGCCATGCGGAGCTCGGCACCGAAGCGGGTGGCCTGCTTCTTCATGTTCTCGATGAGTTCAGGACCCTGGACGCCCTCGGGCCAGCCGGGGAAGTTTTCGACGAGGGTGGTGATGGAGAGCTGGCCGCCGGGCTCGTGGCCTTCGAGGACGAGAGGCTTGAGGTTGGAGCGTGCGGCGTAGATGGCGGCAGTGAGGCCTGCGCAGCCGGAGCCGAGGATGACGGTGTCGCGTACTTCGTTCTGATCGGACATATCGATTTGATTGTATCGGGTTGGAAAGGGTGCAGGGGTGGAAGTGCAGGAAGTGCAGGAAGTAGGAAGTAGGAAGTAGGAAGTACAGGAAGTACAGGAAGAAGGATGGTTTTGAGGCTATCTGCTTCCTATTTCCTGCTTCCTGCTCTTTGGCGTTTAGGATTGAGGGATGGCTGATCTGGTGTTGGTATATGGAATGAGGCTGTTGCCCGCGGAT
The DNA here is from genome assembly GCA_036510715.1 of Acidobacteriaceae bacterium. Taxonomy (GTDB): domain Bacteria; phylum Acidobacteriota; class Terriglobia; order Terriglobales; family Acidobacteriaceae; genus Granulicella. Next base: position 4,609 of record DATCDL010000257.1, on the reverse strand, counting down.
GAGGTCGAGGCCGTGCAGGCGGCTCCGATCAAGTTGAAGAATGGTCACGAGGCCCAGGTGACGATGCATATCCTGGAGGGAAGCAGGGAGCGGATCGAGGCGCAACTGCGACATAGCATCGAGGCGTTCTTCGATTTTTATCCGGAGATTTAGCATGGGCGAGCGGGTTGACCCTGCCTGCCGGCCACCACGCTGAGCGGATTCATGTGATTTGCCCTTTGTGACGAAAGACGTTGCAGAGGGCAGACTGCGATGCGCGTTTCGGGATGGGCTTTGTTGCTGGCGATGGGCGCGGGATCTTGTGGCGCGGTCGGGCAGCAGGCTGGAGGTGCTGCAGTAGATTTGCCGGCGACGAGTGTTGCGGGCGTTTTGCGGAGCCTGGCGTCGCGCGCGGGCGTGGTGTTTGTGGGGCAGGTGCAGCGCATTGTGCCGAAAGACGGTGTGGTGGAGATTACCTTCCTGGTGCAGCAGCCGGTGATGGGTGTGGTGGGTGGGACGTATGTGGAGCGTGAGTGGGCGGGGCGCTGGTCGGGGGGGCAACAGCGGTATTGGGTAGGGCAGCGGGCGATGTTTTTTCTATATGCGCCGAGTGCCGCGGGTTTGAGTTCCTCGGTGGATGGGATGGCGGGTGTGGTGCCGCTGGTGCCCATGGGTGCGAAAGCGGATCCGTTGCTGGATGTGCGAATGCTGACGACACGGGTGGTGCGGCGGGCGGGATCGCCGATGCCGGGTGCGGGGCTTGGAGCGATCGCGCTTGCAGATGCGAAGAGTGTGGTGACGAACTGGCGGGTGGGAAAGCAGACTGAGATTGTGAGGCGGTCGCTGCCAGTGATGATGCCGATGGCGGAGGGCTCGGTGGAGCAGCATGGAGCTACTGATGCACAGCGTTAGAGCGCGCAGCGTTCACTACAGCAGGGCGCGGCGTTGGATGGTGGGGTGCGGGCTTGCGTTGGCGGCGGCGACGGCAGGGGCGGGTGGGCCACGATTTATTACCGGGACAAGCGGGTACGCGCAGGCAGGCGTACCGATGGCCTGGTATACAGCGCAGCCAATGTACTTTACGGATCCGGGGGATTTGAGTTCCGGGGTGACGCATGCGCAGGCGGATGCCATGGTGGCGGCGGCGGCAGCGGTTTGGAATGTGCCGACCGCGAATATCACGCTGGCGCAGGGCGGGCAGCTTGCAGAGCATGTGAGCGGCACGAATAGTTATTTCAATGGCACCGATGTGGTGTTTCCATCGGATGTGGAGGCGACGAATTCTGCGGCGATCCAGATTTCGATTGTGTATGACAGCGATGGCAGTATTACCGACCTGCTGCTGGGGGGCGGGGCGAGCGATCCTAGTGGGTGTTCTCAGAACGGCGTGCTGGAGAGCGTGGATTCTTTTGGATCGAACGCTACGATCCAGCACGCGGTGATCGTGCTGAACGGTCGCTGCGTAGGATCGAACCCGCAGCAATTGCTGCAGATGCAATATCAGTTGACGAGGGTGTTTGGGCGGGTGCTGGGGCTGGCTTGGTCGCAGCTGAATGACAATGTGTTTACGGGTGTGAAGCCGGTTACGGCAGCGCAGATGGCTCTGTGGCCGTTGATGCACCCGATCGATGTGATCTGCGGCGCGTATACGTATCAGTGCATGCAGAACCCGTTCACGTTGCGGATGGACGATGTTGCGGCGCTGATGGCCCTGTATCCGGTGATGACGACGACGTCGACGAAAACGCGGAGTAGTTTGAATACGGTTGCCATGTCGGGAGCGGTAAACTTTTCGACTCACCAGGGGATGGAGCTGGTCAACGTGTTGGCGTCCCGGAGTTTGACCGGGTCAGGTAGTTGGGAGCCTTATCCGGTGGTATCCGGCCTGGCGGGGTATTTGTTTCAGCAGAATGGTGGGAATCCGGTGAGTGGGCCGGAGCCGGCGAGCGAGAACGCCGGGGCCAGCGCATTGGCGGATGAGGGAGCTTGGAGTATGGCCTATATCCCCTCCGGGACTACGGGAACGAGTCTGTTTCTCTCGACGGAGGGGATCAATCCGTTGTACAGCGGCGAGTATGCGGTTGGACCCTACCAGAGGCCCGCGCTGACTATCTCGGGTGGAGGGGTAACGAGTGGTGCTGGCGCAATGACTTCGGGGATGTCGGGTACGGCTACGTTCACGCAGACGACGTCAGCGGCGAACTGGTGTCAGTATCCCGATGGGACGGAGACGAGCCCTCTTGCATCCAACGCTACCGGATGGTGGAATGCGACGCTGTGTGCGCCTGGTTACACGGCGTGGCGGAAGTTGACGATCAATGCGAATACGAGTTGGACGATCGAGGTGACGGCTACGAATGAGTTTGGGGCGGCGACGCTGCAGAAGGTGCAGCCGGTGATCGGGGTATGGAACGCGAGCGACGCGGTGGGTATGCTGCCGACGGTGGCGAGTCAGGCTGCGGCGATGAACTCGATGTCGCTGGGGATGACGCAATTGAGCCTACCAGGCAGCGCGAGTAGTACACCGTTGCGAGTTGCGATCGCAGATCAGTTTGGAGGAGGTCGGCCAGACTTTATGTACACCGCGAGAATTCTCTACGCGAGTGGCGTCGCGCCGACACAGTTGGGCGCTGGTGGCGGACAGATTGTGATTACGGGGATGGGCTTCCAGCTGGGCAACCAGGTGGCGATCAATGGAGTTGCGGCGACGGTGTTGAGCTGGACGTCGACACAGATTGTGGCCACGGCCCCTGCAATGGCGGCAGCGGGAGCGAGTAGTGGAACAGCTGTGGACGTGGCGGTGACGGATGCGAGTACGGGCGGGTCGACGGATATTCAGGGCGCTATGAAGTATGTGGTGGGAACGATCGAGCAGGTTCAATTGGTGTCGGCACCGGCGACGCTGGAGACGGGGATGGTGGCTCGGACGCCGTTTGCGGTGCGAGTGTTTGCGACGGACGGCGTTACTCCGGTGGCGAGTGCCAGCGTGACGTTTGTCGTGACAGGCAGTGGCGCTGGAGCTGCGTTGGTTACAGGGTGCCAGAGCGGTCCCGGCTGCGTGGTGAAGACCGATGCAACAGGGCTTGCTCAGACGCCTGTGATGGGGATTGCTGCTGGCGGGGTAACGGTGAAGGGGACGGAGATGAGTGGCGGCGCATCGGTGCAGGCTGCGATGGTGGATGCTGATCCGGTGCGAACAGCGACGATCAATGCGGTGCCGCAGTATCTTGCGGCGGGTGCTTCTGGAAGCTGGAGCGTTGCGCTGACGGCAACGCAGGACGGCGCGGTCGCGGCTGGTGTGCCGGTGGCGTGGTCGACTACAGGTGCGGGATTTACGCTGACGCCGCCAGGAGAGTTGACGGCAGCGAATGGGACGGCGGGGGTAGTGGCACAGGTGAATGCGATCGCTGGCGGATCTACGAATGTGGTGATGGGATGCGCGTGGAGCGCTGTCTGTGGAAGCTGGACGGTGTATGGAGTGGCGTCGACGCAGTGGGCGATTGCGGTGTCCAGCGGGGCTGGGCAGAGTGTTCGTAGGGGAGGTATGGCGCTGGTGCCGGTGATGATGCTGGTGACGGATGGAGCGGGGCATGCGCTGCCGGGAGCGGCAGTGAATATTTATCAGACGGCGTATGCGTGGGAGGGCGCTTGTACCGTGGTGGGAGCTTGCGCTGCGGCACCGGTGCTGGCTACGTCGCAGAGCTCCGCGACCTCGGACGGAAGTGGGATGGTACAGGTGCCGGCGCTGCGGGTGCCGGGGGTGGCGCAGATGGTGAAGATTGCGGCGGCAACGGGGACTCGAGGATTTGCTACGACGTCGCTTGCCGTGACGCCTTAAGTGCAGGGATTAGGGGATGGGGATCAGACAAAAGACGAAAGGCCCCCTGGGCCTTCGCAGCAGCGCGAGAGGTCCAGGGGGCCTGGTGGTTGGGTTGGACTACACGGGTTCTGCGGGGAGCAGGCCGGTTAGCGCTGCGGGACGGCGGATCGCGGCAAGGCCGAAGATCGTGATGTAGACGTAGCAAATGGCCGGGACGATGAAGGCTGGGTGCAGGCCGATTCTGTCGGCGAGCGCTCCGGTGCCGAGCGGGATGAGTGCTCCGCCTACGATGGCGGCGATGAGGAGGCTCGAGCCTTTGCTGGTGAGCGGGCCGAGATCCTGAATGCCGAGGGTGAAGATCGACGGGAACATGATGGAGTTGAAGATGCCGACGAAGAGCAGGGCATACATTGCGAGGTGGCCGTGGGTGAGCAGGGAGATGACAACGAGGATGAAGGAGCCGATGGCGGCGCCTCCGAGGATGGGGCCGGTGCGGACGCGCTGCAGGACTGCAGAGCCGATGAAGCGGCCGATCATCGCGCCGCCCCAGTAGACCATCAGGAACTTGGCGGCGACGGACTGAGTAAGCCCACCGATCTGGGGCAGACCCATGTAGTTGACGAGCAGGCTGCCGATGGTGACTTCGGCACCGACGTAGACGAAGATGCCGACGGCTCCGGCGATGAGCCAGGGGTGGTGCCAGATGCTGTCGGGTTTGGAGAGGGCCTCGGCGAAGGCACCGGGGCGGAAGTCCTGGGTGAGATCAGTCATGCCGGTCTGGGGCTTGAGCTTGATGAGAGCGAGGGCTAC
>DATCDL010000256.1:0-2836 GCA_036510715.1 Acidobacteriaceae bacterium | reverse complement strand
TTGCTCGCCCGGATTGAGAAAGACGCGCGCGGCCTCTCCGAAATGGAAGAGGAACTCGTGAAAATCGCGCTCGATGAGCGTCTGTCGATGGCGGGGAAAGAGCCGGTCTTCCAGCAACAGGAGGACTGATCCGGCGAGCCGGGATATTAACCTAGGTCTTTGACCGCTTAGAGCGGTTTGTTTTATAACCAAACTTGAGGCGAGCTTTTTGGCGCGTAAATTGCCAGTTGATCTTGACTCGATCGCGGTTCATCCTTTTATTCCAGGCGTTGATTTCACGGCGGAGGGTGCCCAGATTGGAAATTCCGCGCTGGCCGAGACACTGGCGGGAAAAGAGGCTGATTTCGATCTCCGCCTGGTTCAGCCAACTGCCGTGCTTGGGAGTGTAATGCACCGTGAGGTGGTTCCATATCTGGCTGCCGTAGTCGAGACCGAAGTAATCGCTGAGGGTCTTGCGGCAGTGAATATTCAGGTTGTCCATCACCAGATGAATAGTTTGCGCGGCCGGATAGCGTCTGACGATGGCCTCGACGGCTTTGGGCGAATTCCGGCCCTGAACGGTCCGGCGTCGCCAAGCTGAAATGCCTTCCAGCCTTGGGTTCCACCCCAGAGAAGACGTTGGCTGTTCCGCACCTTTTGTATTCGGTGTCGCGTTTGGCGACCGTGCCGGGAGCGGCGGCCACTGGCGAACGCACATCGTCATGCAACGTGACCGGCTTTTCGTCCAGGCAGACTACCGGTTCGGCTGGACCGTAGGGCTTCTCATATACCGCGAGTACGTCTTCCATCTTCTCGATGTACTCGTTATCGAGTTCGGCGATAGTCGCGGTAGGGATGCCAGTGGCCCAGCACCCCCCGCGCAGATCCCCACAGGCGGCACTACCGCATGGGGCTCTTATCTTGGATGAATGGCGTCAAAGCGAACTCGCGGATATAGATGGAGAACACGCGGCTGCGGGATACATCGATCAGCCAGCTTGTGCATTTGCGCCCATGTCACGTGGTGCTTCCGACCCCGATGGATCAACATGGTCCGCCAGAGTCGAATCACCCGATAGCGGAACGCGGACAGACTGTCGATGTTCCCCGGTACTGCGTGGTAGTTGAAGTAGCCTTGCACGATTGATCGGAGCCATTTACCGTTCCGCGCCACGGGCTCATGCATGCGCCTGCGGAGCTGCTGCTTCACTTCCAGCAACTTGGCCCGCATCCGCTTGTTGATCGTTTTGCGCTTCACCGCATAGCTCCCATTCCGGTCCTTCCCGCTGATATGCGTGAATCCCAGAAAGTCGAACGTCTCAGGCTTCCCTTCTTCTCTCTGTTTCCGGTTGACTTCAGCAAACCGCCCGAACTCAATCCGGCGCGTCTTGTCTGGGTGCAGTTCCAACCCGAACTTCCGCAACCGTTCCCGAACCTCTGCCAGGAAGCGGTCTGCGTCCGCCAAGTGCTGGAATCCGATGACATTGTCGTCGGCGTACCGGACAATAACCATGTCGCCTCGCGCACACTTCTTGCGCCAGGCGTCCACCCACAGGTCAAACACGTAATGCAGATAGATGTTCGCGAGCAGCGGCGAAATCACCGAACCCTGCGGACTACCCATCTCTGTGTTCTTCCATTCGCCTTCCTCCATGATTCCGGCCTTCAGCCATTTCTGGATCAGCCGGAGAACACGGCGGTCGGCAACGCGATGCTGGACGAACTTTAGGAGCCAATCGTGTGACAAATTATCGAAAAAGCCCCGAATGTCACAGTCCAACATCCAGTTCACCTTCTTCCTCGTGATCGCGACGTACAGCGCATCCAGCGCTTGATGCTGACTGCGCCCTGGTCGGAAGCCATACGAGAAGCCCCGAAAATCTTCCTCGTAAATCTGGTTGAGGATTGGGACCACGGCCTGTTGAACAATCTTGTCCTCCAGGGCCGTGACTCCGAGCGGCCGTTGCCGGCCATCCGGTTTCGGGATGTACATTCTTCTCGATGGCTGCGCTCGATAAGCGCCGCGGTGAACCCGGCTGTGCAGATCGACAAGCCGACCTTCCAAACCGGTCTTATACTCTTCCCACCTGACACCGTCCATCCCCGGGGCAGCCTTACGCTTCAGCGCGTAAAAGCTATCCCGGAGCAGAACGGCCGTCAAATGGTGGAGCAAAGCGGTGAACTTCATCTCCTTCCCTTTCCTTGCTGCTTTGCGCACACCCGCCAACCCCTGGGACACGCGAGCCTCGCTCTGTGTCGAGAGCGTGCTGGATTGATGAGTGTTCTCCTTGATCAGCGGCCTTCCCTCCTCACTCTCCGCCCGGCGGTCTCCCGCTTTTGTTCGAATGATTCATCGGTACTGTACCGCTGTCCGACTCCTCGAAGACGTGCACGCGGGCCGTACGGCTTGGCCTTCACCCGCCGGCCTGTCGCAAAGGTTCGCTTCAGGCATCTCCGAGGTCTCCCGGTTCTCGTGTATGGAGTTTCCAGACGTGCATGGGGTCTGCGACTACGCAGGGCCGACCGGCAACTCGCGATTTTCGCTGCTGATCGTGTGGCCTTCCGCAGTGGTGACGGCGTCGGCGCCCTGATTGCAAATTTTCGAAGTTCAATACCCAGCCCATCTTTCCCCCTGTTTACGCTTCGCCGGACGCTTCACAGCGCCCAACGCAAAACTCGGGGCCGAGCAGATCGCTACTCCTTTCTCGTAAGGCTCTTTCATCCTCAACTCCACACCGGTTCATCCCGGCGCACCACCACATTTTTTTCCGCCACGGCTTCAGGTCGTGGCTTTGGAGCAGAATCCGGATCGTCTCGCGGCCTACCTTCGGGACCAGTTTCCGTTTGACTGCTTCTT